>JBEITS010000012.1:0-14937 GCA_040374805.1 Campylobacterota bacterium
CTCGCAAGTGAATGGTTGCTTGTGGCGTTCGGATGATGAATAACGGGTGATGGAAAACTAAAAAAGGCCCCGGGGATGTTGAGTCTCCGGGGCCTTTTTGATTAGGATGCTTTAAGCGAGCTGCGCTTTCCAGTTATCTACTACTGCTTTTGGATAGTGCATTTTTCTATTCAGCGTCTTCATGTCCGTGCATAGCCGTCTGGAAGAACGTTTTGGATGTTTTCCATGTGCCGATTGATGTTCCTGCTTTTGCTACAGCATCATCTGGTAACCGTAAAACACTCGAGCATGCACCTGAATGTATCTCGTACGGTTGCATTTGATGTACAGTCTGTAGCTCCGAAAACAACGACACGCGTAACGGGGTATGTAGCAGTCTCTTCTTCACTCCGCACGCAGAATTCATTCAGTATCACTCCTGCGTTAAGATAGCTACGCATGAGTGATAAAACTGGTCAAGGATAAACGAGCTTTGTGACTTTCGACATCGGGACATTTACCTTCCCAAATGGCGGTCTAGCGCTTCCCTTAAGAGTGGGGTGAGTTCGCTATAATCGTCACTCATTCTATCCCAAACAGTCTTGCTATCAGAATCTGGAATACTAAAATCAGCTCCAAGTTTATATAGCGTTTCTAAGCACTCAAGGTTTCCAAGATTTTTTGCAAAATGAGCTGGGGTTCCTTCAGTATCACTTTTAATATTTAAATTAGCGCCATATTTTGCCAGCCATTCTAAGACTAATGGCCTGTTCTGTTCAGCTGCAATATGGGCAGGAGTCATGCCGAGTTCACCGCTAATATTAAAATTTGCACCACATTCTTTAAGTGCCGCAAAAACTCTTTCATCTAAAACTCTATTGATTACGACTCTCTGCGCAGGCACTATACCCAAATTGCCAGGAGTATTAAAATTTGCACCTTGAGATTTAAGGTGCTCAAGCCTTTTTAGAGTAGCGTCTACATCTAGATGGCTACAATGCTTAATCGCCTTATCTACTTCGGTGTCGTCACGATCTTTCTTATTTATGGGCCTATTGCGCTCCGATCGAGCTAACGATTGAGCTCTTTCCGCTTCAGCCATGTCCTCTTCTACGGCAGCGAAGGTAACTGCAACCTTTGCCGTATCGGCTGTATGATGAGGTGTGGGTGCAGTGCTTGGAGTAAGAGCAGAACCAAAGCCAGCACCAATGCATGTTCTACGACCCGAGGATTCAGTGTCTGGAGTGTCAGCAGAAGCAAGTAGTTTTGCTTCGAATGCTGCTTTTATTTCAGGGTGCAGCATATCCCAAACAAGTTTATCTTCATATCCAATTTTAAAATTAGAACCCCCTTGATGAAGCGCTAGAAGTATCTTAATAAGCTCGTTGAAGGTTATGGTGCCATCCGCGCCAACGAGATCTTCTTTCAAAGGATCCGAGACTCTTTTTGGAGGTGCTGAAACTACTCCAATTACACACGCAACAATCAATAAAAATACTTGCAAATTCATATCTAAATTCTTTTTTTTGGGCTTCTTTACAACAATTTTAACGTACAAAAAATAGGATGAAGTGACAAATTTTAAAAAAAGAATTTTAGGTGCTGTTGAGTTTTCATTGTAGCCATAGAAGTGAGCTCACAAGTTTCAAAAAAGTACTATAGCTTCGTGTGCTTTTTTCGCAGCGCATGGTATGCATTTAAAAATGCTTTATTTGCTAAATAAGCCAATCCTGTGCCGGCGCCCGAGGGCGAAATTCAACAAAGTTTTGAATATCTTATGAAAGATAAAACAGTGCTTGTTATTGCTCACAGAATTTCAACGTTGCTCAACATGGACCGTATTTTGGTCTTTGATAAAGGCCAAATCGTGGGAGATGGCACGCACGATGAATTGCTCAAGCAAGAGGGTCTGTATTCACGTCTGTGGAACTCGCAAGTGAATGGTTGCTTGTGGCGTTCGGATGATGAATAAAAATTAGATCTTAAAAAGAAAGGGCCCCCAGAGTTTACTATCTCTGGAGGCTCTTTCTTTTATTTGGGAAGGTTTAAGCTTCTGGTAAAAAGACGTTAAGGTCTCCCCTTGCAACACGGCTCAGATGTTTTCTTTGTGCTTCCCTTTGTTCATCGGGGCTTTTTGTTGGATCTTTTTTAAATTCTTCTACTGTTCCACCCAGGGCTCTAATTTGTTCTATCGCTTTTGTTCGAGCGTCTCTTTTTTGTGTGGCTCTTTCATCAGATCTTTTTTTAAAGGCATCACGTAGTGCATCACTTGCTATTGTTGCTTCTGTAAGTTTTGCATCTTTGCGTGTGCGTCTTGCGATGAGTGGGGCTTTTTTTTCTTGGAAAAATGTTTTGCCTAAGGCGTACTCGATACTTTGTAATTTGTTCCACTGTTTTTCTCGTTTCTCTTCAAAAGGTCTGCGTGCTTCATCGGTTCGCATTTGGTCGTGCATGTCGGCAACGCGTAAATCTTGGTTGATATTAAAAAAGTTTCTATGAAGCCGTTTCACTTCACTTTGTCGTTCTGCCAGGCTCATTTCCTCGACGGGTTTTAGAAGTTCTAGGCCCTTGCGCTTAGCTGAATCTTCTTTCTTTTTTGCTTGAGCTTGTTTTCGCGAGGTTTGCATCGCGTCCCATTTTCCTTTAAGCCCTGTCATCCATCCGGTTTTTTTTGGTGTTGCGGGTTCTGCAGGAGCTGGTGATGCGGCGGCGGTTGGGCTTGTTGGTTGGGGGGGGGGAGCTTCTGTGCTAGGTGTTGCAGGGGAAACAATTACGCTGAGTTGCGGCTTTTTCTTGGACGTCTGAGGTGGGGTGGCTGACGTTTCTGGAGCTATTGGAGTGCTATGGCGCAGGGAAGTTGTTTTTGTGGAAAGATGGGTGGGTGCATGCCGCAATGTTTGTACGGGGGCGTCAGGCTTTCTTGCGGAGATGGCGCTTATTGCCAAAAGGCTTAGAAGGGATAAAAAAAGATTCATTATGAACGTCCCGGGAAAAGTATGTTTTTTCTACTATAGCTAGGCAAGGTGCTACCCGGTGAAGATTATGTGGAAAATAAACAAAGTTTTTTTGTGCTCTTTCAGATCTTTCTTGCGAACCAGAAAACTTGATGTACAAACCTTTTCGTGCCTTTTTATCCGATTATGAGGTGTGGCATGCAGCACCTTGCATTAATTATGGATGGTAATCGCCGCTGGGCGCGAAAGAAGGGAATTGCGAGCCCCGATGTGCCATTAAGCACGCGATTTCTTCCAGTTGTTTGTGGTAGCTTTTGGATACTGCATGCCACTGGCAGTTTCTTTGCCCTTCATTGCGGTGCAGAAAAAGGTCTTGGATTCTTCCCACGTCCCGATTGGTGTTCTAGCTTTTGTTACAGCAGCGTCTGAGATGGACAGAAGGTAATCATAAAATATTTGAGCAAGGCCAGGTTGTCCGTGTTCATTGAGCGATTGTAAGATACGTGTTGCTCGTTGAAAGTTGTGTGTTTTGTGTAAAAAGTTTGTGAGTCCCTCCTTATGAGCTGCGCTATCAGGAAGTGGCTTAATTGTAAGTGAGTCATCTTCTGCTGTGATAAGCATCAGTCCCATAAAATTAAGGTAGAAGCGGAAGCTGCACTCGATAGCAGCGCGTAGCTCTGGGCGAGAGGCAAATGCAGCACGTACTATGGCATTTGATGTGACGTCTTTGTGGGCAAATTGACTGACTTGTTCTGTTGGAAAAGCTAGTTGGATCCAATTGTGCGCTGTTTCTGCTTCGCCTGTGGGGCCATACGAATATCCCCCAGCCATAGTTCCATCACTTTGGAGTGAGCCGATAATCGATTTGAGGGATGGTTTTGCCAACGATATTTTTTCTGCGGTGGGGCTGTTGTAATTGGCAAAATATTCGATAAAGAAATCTTGAGAATCGGTTGCTGGTGGCACAACACGTGTATTTTGAAGGGTCTGCACATATGCCATAGCAAGTTCAGCGGCGGAAAGTCCCGATCCAACAAGTAGGTTTTTATTTGCAGGCGTAGATGAATCTTGAATGACTAGCGCTTTAAGGAGGTTGAAGATAGGTTTTGAAATGTGTTCTGTGGGCCCAAAAACAACGACGCGCGTAACAGGGTATGTAGCCGTGCCTTGGGGTTCGGTAAAAGATTCAATTGTTTTTTCTATGTATACCCATGTGCGATCTTCTGGTTTTGCAGAAATGATTTCAAATTCAATATGCGCATTTTTCGGAGATGTTTGTAGTTCGTTAGCAATTTGTTGCATGCCCGGGATGTTGGATTTCATAAGAAATGTGTGCGAGCGTTCTGTTGCAAACATTGTAGAAAAAGAGGTGTTTTCGAGAAGGATAGAGCGTTGTGTGCGGCGAGTCAGGGAGAGTCTTTTGCCGTAGAAAAAAGTAGCTTCAGGGCTGGCGTTAGGATCTTTTCGATGAATGTAAAAGCGATTTGCTGAGTGATTAGTTGTTTTGGGTGGGGCGTTGAAGGTACCTGTTTGTTCTGTTGTGTGTGTAAAGACTGCATTGTTGTTCGCAGAATAGGTGATTTTTGTGTGTGTGATGATGCTTACGCGCGCAGCGAGGGGTGCGGTCACGGTGATTGCTAGTAGCGCAAGTATGTAATTTTTAAGTTGATTCATGAGAAAAATCTTTTGATTCTGAGCTTATAAGGTGTTTAGCTTCATCGTGTATCTTAGGGTATCTCGAGAGCGGGTATTAGTCTTTTCCGTTTTTTTGGCCCTAAAAAGCCCCAAAATACAAGCTTTTTAGGATTTAAATATTTCAGGGCGAAATTTGACTAATGTTTACTGACTTTTCTTGCGAACCAGAAAACTTGATGTACACTTCCTTTCGTGCGTTTTTACCCGATTATGAGGCATGGCATGCAGCATCTTGCATTAATTATGGATGGTAATCGCCGCTGGGCGCGAAATAAGGAAATGGCAAGCCTTGGGGGACTCGAGGGCGGCAGTCAGTCGTTTGAGGCGGCTATTGAGTGTTGCTTGAGGCGAAAAATACCCTATCTTACGGTGTTTGCTCTTTCGCTCGAGAATCTTTCGAGGGCAGATGGAACGCTTGCTTCGTTATATGCCTTGCTTAACAACAAGGGCGAAGAGCTTATTCAGAAGCTTTCTGAGCAGAATGTTGAAATGCGCTTTGTGGGTGAGCGATCGCTTTTTGACCCCTCTGTTGCGCAGATTATTGACCGCATTGAGTCTTCAACGCGTGGAAACACGGCGCTTAGGGTAACCGCACTGTTTTGTTATGGAGCGCAGCAAGAAATTGTTCATGCGGCACAACAAGTTGCTCGGGATGTTGCTGCAGGCTTATTGCGGCCCGAAGACATTACAATTCAAACATTTGAAAACTCATTGTGGACGGCGGGCCTTCCTGCGCCAGATCTAATTATCCGAACAGGTGGCTTTGTACGCCTCAGCAATTTTTTGCTCTATCAGGCGGCGTATGCGGAATTTAAATTTTTAGATGTTTTGTGGCCAGACTTAACGAGTGATGTTCTGGATGCAGTGCTCGATGAATTTGTTGGAGTGAGGCGCAACTTTGGGATGTAGCCTCCCCTTGTGTAGCAGATTTTAGTGCCGTTTTCTTGGGCAATTTTTCGTAGCCGCGCTAAATTTCGCCAAACTGCAGGTTTTTGTGGTGGATTGATCTGAGGAATCTCAATTTCTTGGATCTCCATAGCAATAATCAGCTCGGCAATTGCCTCAAATGTTCGAGACGAAACAACGGTTGTTGTAAGCTTTTTGACGTGTAACGTCCCGTGGTTTTGCATAATGGGGCGCTTTACGTTAAAGGCTATGCCTTTTGCGGGTGTTTTAAATCCCTTTAAAAAACCGCTATCTTCCAACGTTATTGATGTTGATGAGGCCTGAAAAACCTTCAAAATACCATTTTTATTTTTTAGAGAGCTTTCCGTATTTTTTAGGGGGAGCGCAAAAAGTAGAGTCATGCAGATGCAGCCCGTGCTGAGTGTCTTTGCTATCATGCGGCGGGTTGAGCTGCGAATGATGTAATATCCGGTAGAAAGCACAACTCCTATCGCAAGCAGCAAAATTACGGGGTGAGCTATTTGTCCGTATAAAAAGCGTTTTGAGCCAAGTTTAAGGAGTGCAAGCCACCATTCAACCGTGATGTTGAGTGGTGTTTTTAAAAAAGTGCATGAAATGCCTAAGAGTGAGCAGCACATAAGAACTGTGCACAACATAATAAAAACAGACAAAGCAGGCGCAAAAACAACGTTTCCAATAAGACTCAGTGCAGAAAGTGGCATACCCCACCAGATTAAAATGGGGGCAGAAAAAATGTATGACGTGGCATTAACTACAAAAAGAGAAAAGATCCATGATTCTAGGATCGGAGCGATTTTTGTGAAGTATGTGCGTAGCGTATGCAACATTAGTGAAGGCTCAAAATATTCAAGAAGGCTGTGCGCCAGAATATTTTGCTGCTTCCCGGTGCTGGGGGCTGTGCACGTAAGGCATAGAGCATATCAAGAACATGCTCGGCGTAGCCTGCGGGTTGCTGCGCATACATCATGATTATTTGGTCAAATATTTGCATGCTCTCGCTTGCATCAGGGCATTTCTTTTGCAAAACGGCTTCAATCTGCGCTCCGGTGGGGGTGCTTCCATTACAGATATTAAGAAAGATCGCTACAAGATCGTGCGTATTTTCGGGTTGCAAAAAACCTTCTTCGTCGAGCAGGTTAACGGCTGCGCGTGAACGGATTGTTGGCAGAATGTTTGTGGCGTTTTGGCTTAAGAGCAAAAAATAGACGTTTGCAGGAGGTTCTTCGAGCGTTTTAAGAAGGCTATTTGCCGCTGCGGGGATAAGGAATTCTGGGTTTTCTAGGATGATGAAAAGTGGTTCATCTTGGCCGCGCGCATGCAGTGTTGTTGTGTGGATAGATTCTATGCTTTCACGGGTGTAGGAAGATCTTGCAGGGATATGCAAAACATGCGCAGAGCGTTTTTCGTTAATTGCAATGCAGTTTTTGCAAAGGCATACGCTGCCGTTTTTGCTTTGGGGGCACAAAAAACCTTTAGCAATGTTGCGTGCTGCGTTTTGTAGATTTGCAATGTTAGGGTGAACGATAAGCTGAACTTGGTTCATAGGCGACGAGTAGCCAGATCTGCAATAATTTTTTCTGCTACAGCTTGAGCGTTTGTTTCTGCGTCTTCTATGCCATCGATGTGTAAAACATTTGGGAGTAATTCGATGATGTTGGCGTATCGAGCATGAACATTTTTAAAAAATGCTAAGCCGCGGGCTTCAAAACGAGTTTGTGTTTCAGAACGCAACATGAAGCGTTTTCGCGCTTCTTCGGGGTCTAAATCAACATACACGATAAGGTCTGGGTAGCAGCCTTGTAGGGCGATTCGGTTAATTTCTTGAATGGTCTCGCCCGAGAGTGTTTTTTCTGTTTGATACACGAGCGACGAAACGTATGTTCTGTCTGAGAGTACAATTTTGCCTTGTTTGAGTGCGGGCTTTACAACGGTTGCAATATGTTCTGTTCTGTCGGCGGCAAATAAAAAGGCTTCAGAGAGCGGAGAGAGATCTACCGTTGAATGCTGCAGAAGGGTTCTAATTGCTTGACCTGCAGGGGTGCCTCCCGGTTCGCGGGTTTTGAGTGTGCTATGCCCCAAGGCGCTGAGTTTTTGCAGCACCAGATTGATCAACGTTGTTTTTCCAGAACCGTCGATTCCTTCAAATCCAACAAAGAGCCCGCTTGTTTTAAAATGAGTAATGGCCGATTCAATCATGGTAAACACGGTTTTTAGAGATCAAGAAAGACAAAAATAATCATAGCCGAGAAAAAGCAACATGTCCTCTTTGAATAAGGAAGTATTGTTTTTTGTTTTTTAACCATAGTACAACAGTCCAGCTCGACGGGAGTGCTTGTCGTCCCGGGGGAAATAACTGGAGGTCTTACACGTGTCTTTGAAGGAAATTGCACTCGCCATGAGAAACATACAGGTATTTGTACTTACATTTTTGTTGTTGCTGAGTGCTCAGGTTGTGGGGCAAACAGTTAATACCACATATTCAACTAACGCTGTTATTGGGGGCACAAGTGCCAACCATTTGTCGATTATTGCATCAGACAATGATACCTCTAACGCTATTAGTTTGACGGGTAATCTTACGATTAACGGAAGTGTTATTTTTGGTGCTTATGCAAATGCTAAGCTTAAAATTAATATCGATGGAACATCGGTTATTCGGCCTTCTGCAAATAACTCGCATATTTCGAATGGATGGGGTTTTGGGCAGCTTGTATTGTTTGCAGACACGGGCGCCAAAATTACAGTTAACGTGACCAACGATTTAACATTTACAGGTACCAATCCAAACGCTGCGTGCACGGTTGCTGAGTGGACGAATGATTTGCATCTTACGTTCTCTGGTGCGGGGCAGGTTGAATTTGTTCTTTCGGATGGAAAAACAGTTTCTCTTACAAGTGTGTACGAGTCTGCTCCTGGTACGTTTGCATCAACAACAGATACTACGGGTGCGGGCGTTCAGGGTGTTATTTTAATGGATCATAACGATACAAATGTTTGGTCTAAGGGTGTTAACAAGGTTGTCTTTAGCCGAAAAATTAGCTCGTGGGATCCTAATAGCGCAGAAATGCAAAATGATATTACGGTTTCTATTGGCCGTAATTCGTTCCTGACGTTTGCGTCTAACAACCGAACAGGCTTAGACCCAGAAACCACAGAGGGTGTGAGTGCTAACGAAACAATGCCTTTGTTGAGTGCTGCCTTAGCTTTTGACGTTTCTTGTGCAGGGCCAGGCCGCATGGTTCTTAAGCTTGTTGGATCTGCAACGGCAAATACGTACCGTGATGGAGCGCTAACAATTGGCGGTAACTTGATTGATGATGGTTCTGGAGGCCTTGGTTCATTAACAAATCTTACTCATTTAAGGTCTAATCTTCAGCTGAATAAGCCGGGCGGTGGATCTGCCTTGTTGCGCATTACCGATGAAAAAGCTTACGCCTATAGTTCGTATGCAACAGGTCTTGAGGATGCTGTAACAAGCTATTTAGAAGGTGGTAGCAACATTGCTTTGGATGGAAGTGGCAATCCATCGTCTCGTGGGTTGTGGGTTATTAACTCGTGTAACTCATATCCTTCAATGGCGGCAAATGCTTATGCAGATTCGTGTTGGTTTAGCAAAGAAATTTTTGAGACCAGTGGTTTAGGCAGAACTCCGATTCGACCAGGGTTCGTGTTGGCTGTGAATGGAGAAATCTCTATTTATAACAATACGTTTGTGCACCACATTGCCAATCGCAACACACGTTCATTAGATACAACTGCGCAAGGGATGCCTGCGCTTGCAACACTTTTGTCGGGTGCTGGTAAAACAGTTGCAAACGCAACCAAAAAGCACAATTCATCTGCATTAATTATCGACGGTTTTTCGACCTATGGTGGCTCGAGCTATCAAGCATATAAATATAATACATTCCCTCGAATTACAATGTGGGGTTTATCTCATCTTATTGTCTCTTCGGGTGTGACTTCTGTTGCAAATGGATCTTCTGTTTCGGCGCCGAATTATACGATTGGAACAGGAACGTATAATGGATATTCACTACCACTTTCGGGAAACTTGGAGACAACGGGTGAAGGGGAGCATGTTCTTGATATTCAGGGGTTGTGTGCAATTAGAACGTTTATCGATAGTGCTGTGACCGATACAACGATTCCCTTTAGCCGCCACGATGGAACATTGATGGGGCAATATGCGCCTGTTACGGTAGAGGGCGAAACTACTATGGATCCTCAAAGTGGGGGGCTTGGATCGCTGTCTATTGGTTCGGTGCAAATTGATTATACAGGTACATTTGTAGATGAAGCAGGTACGCAACTTGCTTCGTGGCCGCTCACTATTGGCCATACCTACAAACGATATAACCGTGGCTGCATTAACGTTAACAACGATGTTTCCTTACGTTACACGCGCTTGGCTCATTATGATGTAAGCCGCGAAATTACGCGGGATCATGTGGCTGCATCTCCCGCTATTGTGGGCGGTGAGTATGCGTATTATGCAAGTGAAGTGCTTGAGACCGCGCCAGATATTCCAACAATTTGGTTAGAGAATGGCCAAATCCATTGTCATGAAGGCCTTTGTTTTTCAGGCCTTCGTCTTGCCGTAAAAGAGCAGGTTAACTTTGTAGCTCCGTTTGTAGAAGACAATTCATCGAGAATTTTCTTGTATAACCATGGAAATGCTCTTGATATCAACTTACGTGGGTATGGTCGTGTTCTTCAGCTTGGAACTCAAGCTAATTTGCTTGCGGGTGGAACAACTGCATCTCTCTTGAGCAGCGCTTATGCGAATGTCTTTAGACAAACGGTAGGCAACATGAATACCGAGTTGGTGTTTGATACCTCTACAGATGCTGGCGTGCTTGATGTTCAAGAGCAGTCATTCCAATTAATTCACTTAGCTAACGCATCTAACCTTTCTGTCGGGTGGACTTCTACTCAGGGTATTATTTCGCGTCCATCTGGTCCTTCAACAACAGTTGTGTATCCATGGCAAGGTGTTCAAGTTCCTGTTATTGGTACGGGATGGACCTTGTTTTCGCTCGACCCTGCAGGAACAAGCCGTGCATCACTTCGCATGAATGGATCGTTGATGTATGTTTCTGCGGCAGCATCTGACGGTGGAGCAACGCCGCCTTCTGTGATTAGTAGTTCAACGCTGGGTGGTGTTGTGTATGTAAATCATGGTGGGCAGCTTGTTGCGGGCACTCCTATCAATAGCAGTGGGGCTACGCCTCCATTTAGTCCAACGGCTGCTTTTGATGTGCCGGTTGGCTTGCGTGTAGCACAGTCGACTTCTACTTCGTATAACCCAATGGGTACGCTTACGGTTCCTTTTGATCAGATTAATTTCTTGAGGGGTATTCAGCCGTATAACATTGATACAGATTTTGCGTATGCCCAGGGGCAAAATATTGATTTGTCATTCCAAAAACGTGGCAAGGGACTCACAACAGATCTCACCATTCCATGGTCAACAGTTAAACGCAATGTCACGTTGCCGTTTAAATCTTTGAACTTATTGCCTGAGCTCATGAGTGCATTCTCATCCCCTCTACGTAGTGTGGGTATTCAATCGAGCGCAGTTGCTATGCCAACAAGTGGGCTACTTAAGTTTGGTGCTGGAACATCTATCGAACAACTTGGTGTTGCGGGTGCAACATCTGCAAATCCATTCCTGTTGTATATGACGGGTGATGGAACAGATTATGCAACCGTCCGTGAGATTGTTTCTATGCCTTCTACCACGGGCTTTGTGCCGGGTGAAGGTGCATTTGCAGCAATCTTTATGGATAAAGATGCGTACTTAGGTATTGGCAAACGATCCTTAAATAGTAATTCAGCAAATGCATGGAATTTATTAGGAAAAAATCGCGTGACGCTTGTTCCTAATGGCGATTGCTTTATTGAGGTTAATGAAGACATTAT
This sequence comes from Campylobacterota bacterium, assembly GCA_040374805.1. Classification (GTDB taxonomy): domain Bacteria; phylum Babelota; class Babeliae; order Babelales; genus VHBT01. Next base: position 11,481 of record JBEITS010000012.1, read on the forward strand.
TCTTTCCGATTCTCAACCGATTATCCCTACGACTAACTTTGGAAATGCGTCTACTCATCGCATCACGTTTTATTCAGAAAGTCCTCGTGAAATTAGAGTTCCTGCGGGAAGTGAGTTGGATCTGGGCGCATTTGGTGGGGTTACATCGGGTGTTCGTCAGCAAGTGACGTTTGACGGAAATATTCGACTCGTGTTTGAGCCCGGCTCAAGCTTACGTTTCCCAGCTGTTGGCCATAGCAGCGCTGCTCAAGGTCCTGTTTTGTATATGAATGGACGTTCGCAGCTTATCTTTGAGGGACGTAATGATAGAGATAACACCAGATTGCTTGCACGTAATTTGAGTGCGGTTGATAGCACAAATGTTGGGAGATCGCGTATTCTTGGGTGCGGAAAAATCTGGTTAAACAAGAATGCAGCGCTCAAGATTATGGATTCAGCGTGCGTAGGTATTGAGGCTGATTCTCGAACGTTAGAAACAGACGTGCTTGTTTCTATTCAAAAAGAAGCTTCTCTCTTAATTGGTGATCCAAATTCATCGGGCGGGATCTTGCAGGTTGGTAACGTTACCGATTTAAGTGAAGGCGGAGATGTCTTTACCAATGTGTACTTCACATTGCGTGTGAATGGTCCTCGGGCTCTTGTTCATATGGATCGCGGAGCGTTCTTTGGGATTGGTGCTGGTGTGATAAGTCGCTATGCAGCAGTTTCTGGTGGTGTTTCTAGCAATCTTAATAATATGACGGTTCAATCGCTGTATAACGTTGCTGACGTTGCAATTCGCGCTGCTCAGGGAAGCTTTAGCCATAACCAAATTTATGATGGAACAAGTTCTGAAGCATCGCTTATGGCTCTTGGGCCTGCAGGTTCATACACCTTAGATCTGGGGGTTGCTGCAGAATCTATCTGGCGTGGTGGTGGAAATATGGTGTACGTAACTGAAAATGCAACAGTTGATACACCGCTCCAAATTTCTGTATTGTCGACCGCTCAAACACTTTCTGACGAATACACGCGTAATGCGGGTGGAGATCCAACTGCCTTAAATAATACGGCGCGATCTGCAAATAATGGCAAGGTTTCAATTATGGGTTCTGGGGTTGTTGCTCGACAGCTGTCTCAAGACACGTTGCCGTTCCCTGGCCCTGGCCGTGTTGTAGAAAAAATCTCGCAATATTATTTGGACAACGTTTTGGCTGACTCTGATAATGGCCGTGCGCCAACATTACTTGGGGGTAAGCATTTTACAGGGCCACAGGCAGATATGTTTAGATACCTCGGCTTTACCCAGTTTACAGACCAAAGCCCTTCTAAATATTGTGTGCTTGGTTCAACGCAGTTTGAGTTCAAAATTGGACATGTTTTTGGAACAACAATTACCCGATCTACAACAATTCCAATGTTGGGGCAGGCTCGTCCCGATGGAGCTGCGAAGGTTGGGGCATTGCTTGCGGCAACGGTTGATACGAGTGGTAATCCTGCATTGTATACACTTCCAGAAGTTCCTAATAACCCTCCTTCGTTGTTTACTGCAGCGTCGTAAAAGGGGTGAGAGCTAAGATGAATAAGGCGAATGACTGGAGAACTGTGCTCATGAGAAATATACCTATTGTCAGGGTTCTCGCACCGCTGTTTTGTGGTGTGTTTCTAGGATTAGGGCTTAAGGCGTCTGACTTGAGGCCTCCGCTTCTTGCCTTAGAAGGCCCAATACGCTTTGTTTCGGAAGCCGAAGGCCGCGATGAAAGCTCTGTGAAGTTCTGGTCTACTGTTGGGGCGCGGCAAGCATCACAAGCGTTTATGGATCATGGGCTTTCTACTGTTGGGCTTACTAATTTAATTTTTAATGAGCAGAGTTTTAGGATTGCTGATGCTTTTGCTAATTCGTACATTCCTTCAACGTCTGAAGCGTATTTAGCGTTGTTGCGTACGGCTCGTATTCATACCAGTGCTTCATACAGTGAACAAGCAATTGTTTTTGGTGTGCAGTGGATGTATCCGGTGTATGAAGATCGCGGTCGGTTTGGTATCCGTGCTCGCGTTCCGTTTAAGTATGTTGAAATTCAAAGGGAAGATCTTTCAGCTGTTCCGGGTGGCGCAGACTTGCAAGACGTTATGGCTGTTCAGCCCGCAGCAGCTGTTCCGGGTGGAATTGGCGCATCAGAAGTTCTGCCTGCTACTCAGACAAAAATGATGCGGTTTGATTTTGCTGAAGCACTGAGACAGTCAAACGACTTGAATACAGTCTTTAATTTTAGCAATACGCCGCGCCTTGGAGGTAATGACCTTACAACGCTTGATGCCGATCCTAGAATAACAGCGCAAAAACGCTTGGCTGTTATTAAATCTCCTGAGGGGCAGGTTCCGCGCGTTCCTAATGTTCCTGCAAATCTTGCGGTTGCCTTGCAAGTTCCGCCGCTCAGTGGTGGAGGGGCAGGTCCGCTGACAGCTCAAATTCCAACGGGATACGGTTTGTTGCCGGCCGATGGAACTGCAGGTTCTGGCAAGATATATGTTTTTGATACCACGGCTGGAAAATATAATGCGTTGTTGGATGAAAATGCAGCAGATGCAGCAACGCGCCGAAAAAATCAGCTCACAAAAGAAACCTTGTGGCTTATTCCATTTGGGCATGAAAGTTCTGCCGGTGTTATGAACCAGGATATTCCTGGAGTGGGTGATGGCGGATCTATGTTTATTCTCGATGGGCTTGCGGCAAGTGTTACGGAAAACGTTTATAACTGGATGCGTGCCCGTGGATATGAATTTGAAACAACGCCGCGACAAGGACTTGGGGATGTTCAGCTCGATTTCTTTTATCAGCAAGATTTTATTCCCGATCTTACAGCCGAAGTTGTGATTGGGTTGAGTGTTCCTATGGACCGCGACAAGCAGTTTTTTTCGAGTCCCTATAAACCACGTATTGGAAATGGGGGACACTGGGAAGCTCGCTTCGGTGGAAGTCTTGGTTGGGTTGCACGGCCGCTTGTGCACGTGCGAGCGCATGGTGCGTATAATTTTGTACTGCCTGAGGTTGAAGAGGTTTGTGCAACGTTTAAAGGTGCAACCATTAAAGGTGTTGGTCCGCGGCAAGAAGCTAACGTTGAATGGCGTTATGCAACATTGAATCTTGATTGCACGTTATTCCATCCAGATTCAAGTTCTTGTTCGGCTGTTGCGGGCTACCAGTTTTATTGGAAGGGGCTTGATAAAGTTGCATATAAATCTTTGCAGGCGGAAAGCTGGCTCGGTAAAACCTACAATAGAACAACCAAAGAGTATGATCCTTACCATATCGATCTTGATAGTGCTTTGCTTGCTAAAAATACAGATTCTATTGCTCATCGTTTGCGCCTTGAGGTGTCTTTGCGCATTGGATCGTACTGTGAAGTGTTATTTGGGGGCGCTTATACGTTGGCGGGAAAACATGTTGCTCGCGATCTTGATACGCACTTTGGTGTGC
>JBEITS010000136.1:0-1858 GCA_040374805.1 Campylobacterota bacterium
ATATGCCAAAAAGTTTTTGATGATGCGTTTAATGGCGCTATCGGTTGCTGTGCTTGCTGCTTTTTCGGGTAGTGTTCGTTCAGAAAGTATTCATGCTCCTATGCTTTGTGAGCATGGTCCTTTGCGTTATTTGTTTGATTTTGATGAACCTGCAACCGATCGTAATCTTAAATTGTGGTCTGCGGCTTACTCGCGATATGCCAGTGCAGCTTACATCGATACCATGGGTACTCAGACAGATGAACTTTCGCGCTTGTTCTTTAATCACGCAGATTTTAAGTTAACGGAGGCGTTTCCAGACTGTTTGGTTTCTCAAAATAGTGAATTTTATAATCCTCTTGTGAGAACTGTTCACTTGCACACCAAGGCAGATTACCGGGAAAAATCTGTTGTTTTTGGGGGGCGCTATGCGCTGCCTGTTTACAAAGATGTGGGACGCGTGGGTATTAGAGTTGCGCTGCCTATTAAAACTGTTGAGGTTCGTAGATTAGATTCCGATAGTGTTCCGCGTGGGGCAGATTTGCAGGAAGTGATGGCTATTGCCGGACAGGTGGTTCCACCGCAATCTGGAGCAGCAACAACGGCTACAAATGTTCCTATGGTTCGTTTAGATTTTGCGGAGGCTCTTGTTCAGTCTCGCCGAAATAATCCTGCATTAACTCTTTCAGATCCGAACCGCGCACCTACCATTGGGGGGCAGATAATTTCTGACGCTAATTTGTCGGGTGGTGCAAGTGCTCTTGCAACATCTATTCAGAATTGTGTTGCGCTTGTTCGTTCGCCTGAAGGCTTTATTCCACGACCTCCTGAAGTTAAAAATACGGCAGTTGTTACAAGCGCCACGCTTGATGGGACCGATGCGGTGCTCCCTGCAGATGGCAATGCGGAATATCAGATGATTTATCGCTTAGAAACTGTGGGTAATCCTGGGAAATATTCCAATCTTGCAGATGAAACAACAACGGACGTTGATGAGCGAAGAGCGCGTCAGCGCCTTAAAGAAGAGTTGTGGTTAATTCCAAGAATTTCTGCAACAGATTCAACATTAAGTAGTTACGCGGCTGGTGGTGCTTTAAAAACATTAACAGACTTAAGTTCGCAGGTAACAGAAAATGCGTACGAGTGGATGAAAGATAAAGGTTACGTGTTTGAAACATCCAATTACTCGGGTTTTAGCGAGTGTTTAATAGATTTCTTTTATGAGCATGCGCTGGGTGATAAGTGTTATGGAGAATTGTCGCTTGGGCTTTCTGTTCCTGTTGCACAAGAAAAGAAGGCTGACACAATAAAAAACTATTCAAGTCCGTATCATGTGCACTTGGGAAATGCCAAGCATTGGGAAGTTAAGTTGGGAGCGTCTCTTGCTGCACAACCGCTCTCGCGTTTGAATGTAAAAGTTGATGGTTATTATTCTTTTGTATTGCCGCATGAAGAGATGAGGCACGCTTCATTTAGGGGAGCAGGTGTTAAGGGAGTGGGGCCCTTAGTTCCTGTCTTTGTGAATTGGAATTATTGCGTGGGCCGTGTTGAAGCAACAGTCTTCCACTTTAAGGCGCGCGCAATTTCTAACATGGTTGGATACGAGATTTTCTATAAATGCCGCGATGCACTTGAATTTCCAAGCAACAGCATGAATACCTGGCTTGGCAGAACATTTGCGGCCGATGGATCTGTCTTGCGTAACGATTTTCCGCTGGATGCAACGGTAGCAACAGAAAATACGCGTGTAATTGCCCATCGATGTAAATTCGAAACATCATTTAGGGCAACAACTCAGTGCGAGTTTAGCTTGGGTTTTGGATATACTTTTGCGGGCCAGAATGCGCCGCAGACAATTGACGGAAGTTTTGCGCTCAAC
>JBEITS010000062.1:0-6276 GCA_040374805.1 Campylobacterota bacterium
CATCTCTGGCCGCCATTCTAGCAGCAGTTGCTGCGCTTACTTTATGTTCTACTGAGTGGCCTGGTCCAGCGGAAGAAACTCGGGGAAGAGCAGTGGTGTCAGATTCGCTTCCCGAGGTGGAGTGAGAGTCTGAGCGAGATCTTGTTGGGGCGGCTTTGGAAGATCCTGCTTCGCGTAATCGTTTGGTTGAGGCAGTGGAGTGTAGGGTGGGAGACATTGGAGGGGTTTGGCCAGAGCGTTTGGTTTTAGGGGCAAGAATATTTGCGCACATAAAAAATGCGCATGCGCTGGCAAAAATGAATAAGTTGCTTTGGTTCATGGGAAATGATTTCTTAATCGCAGATAACTACGTATTTAGGAGTATTAGCCTTTTTTAGGGTACAAAAAAAGATTATTGAATTTTGTTCTTCTCATAAGAATTATCGTGAGGCTTTGTTTGATTGTGTTCTTTGATATGGCGTTTTTTGTTTCGCGAGTTGTTGCTTAGCTCGGCGTCCTGTTTTTACCTTGAAAAAGAAGCTTTAGCAGAGAATTTGAGGTTGCATGATAATGAGAATTGGCCGAGATTTTATTTTGTTTTCCTGTCTTTGGGTAGTTTGTCTTGTTGGCATTGGTTTTGGCTTGGGGGTGTTAACTAAGCAATCTATTCCAACCTGGTACGAGTATCTTAAGAGATCAAGCCTTACTCCTCCTAATTATGTCTTTGGAGTTGCTTGGACTATTTTGTATGCGCTTATTGGGATGAGTGGTGCATTGCTTTGGAATGCAGAAAATGTGAGCGATTCTTTTGCGATAAAAAAACTTTATGTTCTTCAGCTGCTTTTGAATTGGATTTGGACTCCGATTTTTTTTAGCTTGCACATGGTGGGCGGTGCTTTGGGCGTTTTAAGCGCCTTAATTATTTGTGTTGGCTGGCTGATTTTTAAAAGTTATCGCCAAATAAGGTTGGTAAGCGTCTTGCTTATGCCATATTTTCTCTGGCTCGTGTTTGCGGCATATTTAAATTTTTTTGTATGGTTTTATAACTGATTTACATCGTATACCTTCTTTTAGAAGGTTGGCCGTGTCAGCCGTAATCTTGGGGGAGAATGGTGCGCCTGACAGGACTCGAACCTGTGACCTACGGATTAGAAATCCGTTGCTCTATCCAACTGAGCTACAGGCGCGTAACAAGAGGTTTAAGAAGAGCTTTTTGGCGCTTGTCTGCTATAGCGAAAAACGCGAAGCCTAAAAAATATGGTCGGGGTGGCCAGACTCGAACTGGCGACCCCTCGCTCCCAAAGCGAGTGCGCTACCAACTGCGCCACACCCCGACTAAAGTATGTTCCGGTCTGTAGGAGATATGGGGTGAATGACGGGGCTCGAACCCGCGACCTACAGAACCACAACCTGCCGCTCTGCCAACTGAGCTACATCCACCATATTCCTATCTGGAACATGTGCTTATTATACGAGTTTCCCGTAAAAATAAAAGTACTTTTTATTCTACTCGCACAACAGCAGCAGGAGTATCACAAAGTAAGTGTTTTTTAAGGAATGTCAAAGCTTTATTTCGGGTCGAAACTTCCTCAGGATAGGCTTTTCTGCCTAAGTCGAGGATTGAGATGAGGTTAACTGCAGCCTGGATTTGCACGTTAAGGGCAATATCTTCGGCGCGTTTTTTTGTGGTTTCTTTCTTATCAAATTCTTTTTTCCCGTCTTTATCGTTTTCTTTTTCACGTTTTGCGGTGGCTTCTTCTTGTTTTTTTGTTGTTATTTGGTCGATTTCGTGTGCAAAACCAGGGAATTTGCCTTTCTCAACTTTTGCAATTTCATCAGGCGTAACGTGGTGCTTGAGCGATGTTTCTTTGCCATAGAACTCATCAATCCATTTTAATTCCATTTCTGGGATCGTTTTAGGTTTCACTAAAAAGTCGGGGTCAACGCCTCGTGCTTGAATGGACGTGCCGTCGGGCAGGAAATATAACATGCTTGTTTGTTTGAGTGCGCAGCCATTGCTGATGGGAATTACTTCTTGTACAGATCCTTTTCCAAAACTAGTTGTCCCTACAATAAAGACGGAGAGCTTATTGCCGGCAGTTTCTTTGGATGAATAATACCGCAAGGCTCCAGCAAGAATTTCTGATGCTGAGGCGGTGAAGTTGTTTACAAGAATAACGATAGGAAGGCTGCTTTTGAGAACAGGCTCTGTTTTTGTGGCAAATTGGCCGGTGATAACGTTTTGAGCATCTTTGGTCATAACAACAGATGATCCACGCGGCAAGAAGAGACTTGCCATGTCAACGGCTGCATCAAGAACACCCCCTGGGTTGCTGCGTAGGTCAAGAATAATTCCTTTGCAGGCTCCAGAGTTAGCTGTTTCGAGCAAGTTTTTCATTTGTTGAGGCGCAACTTCTGTGAACATTTTAAGCGAAAAATAGTAAATGTTTTGGTCTTTAAAGTGGTAGCAATATGAACTTTGTTCTTTAATGGTGTCTCGGCGGACTTCGTATTCGTGAGGTTTTTTGTCACGCAAGATTTTCAATTTTACCTTAGACCCAATAGGTCCTTTGATTCGGCTAATAACTTCATCGGAAGAGAGTCCGCGTAGCTTTTCGCCAGCAACCTCTACAATTTTATCGCCAGCAACAAGGCCAGATTTCTGGGCGGGCGAGTCATCGAGTACATCAACAACCAAAAGATGGTCATCTTCATTAGGTTTGCTGATAATGCTAATCCCAATCCCAGAAAATTTCCCTGCAGTTGCTTCTGCAGCTTCTTCAAAGTTGGGAATAAATGCGGAGTGAGCATCAACGCTTGCAACCCCTGCCTTGAGCATCGTTTGCATAAAATTAGAAAAATCGATCTTTCTAAAGGATTTTTTTTCAAGAAGCGCAACAACTTCTGCCGTGGTGTTGAGCCAGCGGTTCATGGACGCTTCATGTTCTTTTTCATTAAAAACTGTGGTTATTTCAGTTTTTTTAGATGAGCTGGAGTCGGAAGCAAGGTTGAATGTCTGTGCAGCGAGCACAAGAGCCAGGAGACGTAAGAGTTTCATGCTAAACCTTTATTAAGTTTGTGCTACGCAGGGGCAGAACTACTTTAATAGAGGTTTGGCATGTGCTGTAAGGTTTTACAGATTCTGGTGGAAAAAATGGCGTTATAGTGTTGCGGGTGCTCCACCTTGACTACCCCCGCCAGATCCTTGAGGGCTTGTCAGCCAAGAGAACAAGAGAACGTTTGTGATAAAACCAAAAAAACGACTCGCGCCCGAAGTTCGTTTTACTTTATTGTGTATACGTTGCGCGAAATCGTTTACATCGTTTATAGCTTTGCGTTGCTCATCGATAGTTTGGCTATGTTCCGATATGGCTTGGCTGTGCTCTGTAAGTTGTTGTGCAAAACTGCGCGTATTAAAATTCATGCCTATCGTCATTAGATTTGCTTTGTCATCTAACTCTGCAACTTTTTGAGCAAGTCCTATAACGGCTAAAAAAAGAAATACAATAACAACAACCTCACCAATTCTAAGTGCTTTGCGGAGGGCGGGCGATTCTGTAAATGTGCGGTAGGTTGCGTTAGCGTATCGAGAGATTTTTTCGCTTCGGGTGGGGATTTCTACTAAATCTTCTTGGGGAGAAAATTCTTTGAGAACCCTGGCATAGAATTTAAGGGTGTTGTCTTTGTCTTCAAGCGCATTTTTACATGCTTGTCGCATGGAATATTCAACGTTGAGCACATCTTCAGCATCTTTTTTTCCGTATAGTTTTAGGGCAATTTCTGCGATGGAATTTGTAAGAGAAAGCTTGTGTTTGATGGCGTATAATTGCAGTGCTGTAGAAGTATAAACGTCCAAGTCTGCATCGCAGGCCTGGACGTTACAAAAACTCAACGAAGCCGCAATGCTCAGCGCAAAAATAAATACTGCAGAGACAAAGCGTTTCATGGTTTTAACCTTTCGCGGGTACCAGAATAATTCCAGTGGCGCATTTCATGCGTCGGCCGTCAATTGAACTTAGAAGATCTAGTGGTTGTTTGCTAATTTGCATGTGTTTGAATTGGTCTCTTAAAAGCTCTTCATACGCTTCTACCCCTAAGTTTTTGGGGTATTGGTTAACAATAAGAAAGAGCGGACGTTTCATAAGAAGTTGTGAGCAAAGATCGATAAGTTCACGCAAGTCACGAATTAAGCTGAAAGATTCTCCATTGGGACCTCTTCCAAATGCTGGTGGATCCATGATGATTGCATCATATTTTGAATTTCTGCGAATTTCTCGCTTAAGAAATGTCATTACATCGTCTTTGAGCCAGCGGATTTGTGCATCAAGAAGACCAGAATCTTCTTGGTTTAATTTTGCGTCTGTAAGTGCTCCAGATGCAGAATCGATGTGAGTAACTTGGGCGCCTGCAGCTGCCGCAGCAAGTGATGCGCCACCGGTGTAGCCAAACAGGTTTAGAACAGAGCACGATCCGTGGGTCGAAATTCTGCTTGCAACGCGATGCGCAATCCAGCTCCATTGAGGTGCATGTTCAGGGAAGATGCCCAAATGGTGTGAAATTTCTGTGTGGAGATTAAAGACAATCTTATGATCTTCGTTGTTTAAATTAAATTTATAGGTCACAAACCATGGTTCAATGTAGTTGTGTTTGCGAATAACGGTAAAAGCAGAGCCCGATGGTTCAATAATACAGGATGCGTTTTTCCAGAGATGGGGGTGGAGGCGTGTGCCTGTAGATTCTGGGTCGCTTCGCATAACAACGTTTTGTCCAAAGCGCTCGAGTTTGGCGCTGCCACCGAAATCTAACAGTTCGTAATCAAGAGAAAAACTGGATTTCTTGGGCTTTTCTTGGGTGACTTGCTCTGGAAGTACGTTTTCTTCTGAGTGATTATCGTTCACGTTTATCTTTTCTGTTGAGAGGGTGCTTGCTGGTGCAAACTTCTTTGAGTTGCGTTGGCGAAACATACGTATAGATCTCAGTTGTTGCTAGGCTATTGTGACCTAGAAGCTCTTGAACTACACGCAGGTTGGCTCCGTGGTTAAGCAGGTGCGTTGCAAAAGAGTGCCGTAATTTGTGAGGCGTAAGAGGCCTATCAACCGGCAGACATTTGCGAAAACGCGTGCAAACTCGCTGAATGGACCGTGGCGTTAGCGGTGTTCCTGTGTGGTTAACAAATAGAATACCATGATCGTCGTTATCGGCAAGTAAGGCTGTGCGTTCTTGGGTGATGTAGGTGCGCAATCGGTTTTCTGCTGCCTCATTAAAGAGCACAATTCGCTCTTTTTTGCCTTTTCCCTTAATTAAAATGGTTCGTTCGGCAAAATTTATAGAATTAAGGGTGGTTGCGGCAAGTTCAGACGATCTAATGCCGGTTGCGTACAATAATTCCATGACGGCACGATCGCGCAAGGGAAATGAGCTCTGAAGTTGCTCATCGGTAATGCCATCGAGCAGATGCCTAATTTCATCTTCGCTGAGGGTTGGAGGTAATTTCTTGTCTAATCGAGGCGATTTAGCCGAAAGAGGAAGGTTAATGCCTTGGCCATGAAGGTATTTTTTGAATGACCTGAGGCATGAAAGTTTTCGGGCAAGTGAGGGTTTGCTGAGCTTTTTGTAAAAAAGAGCGACAACATATCGTTGAATAATCTGAGTAAATTCAGGAGTTTTTTGTTTTTCTCGGGAGAGTAGGCGTGCCCAGAACTCTCGTATTTGGTCCAAATCGCTTGTGTAGGCGCGCCGTGTGTGGGGCGAGAGGTTGCGTTCGATGGCAAGCGAGGTAACAAAAGCTTGGCTATGAGAGATAAACGCAGCAAGATCCATAAAAGGGTTTGGCTTTCTGGGCTTAAGCGAGTTTTTTTATATCCAGGTGCAAGTATACTTAAGCAAGCAAGAGACGCATAGCAAGAATTGTAAAATACATGGCCACAGATCTTCGCAGAGAGCATGCGCGTGCCTTTATTGCGTATCTTAAGATTCACACGCGCAATTTTCAGCCTCCTTTAAGCAGTGTAATGGTTGTCTGTTTTGGGAAAAATCCGTTTATTATCCTTGCTTCATGCCTCATCAGCTTGAGGGCTAAAGATCGCATGACCACGCCTATTTGCCAAACACTTTTTGAGCGTGTAAAAACGCCGGAGCAGCTCCTTGCCATTCCAGAGCAAGAATTAGAACAAATACTTTTTTCTGTGGGGTTTTACAAAACGAAAGCTGCAACCTTGCGTGCAGTTTGCCAAGCGCTTATCGAAAGGCATGGGGCTCTATCCGCCATAGCGCACGGTGCGACGGTGGAAATTGTGC
>JBEITS010000132.1:0-2099 GCA_040374805.1 Campylobacterota bacterium
AATTCGTTCACTGTATGCGGCTTGTAGAATTGCTTCACGTGTTTTAGAGGTTAGTAATTCTAGTTCAGATTCCAAAATATACGCGCGAGGGGTTTTTGCGTGTAAGGAGCGTGTGATATCCGAAATACAAAATGTTACGAATGGTCTCACGATAGCTGTTACGGAATCAATATCTTCTTGTTGCAGGCTGCCCGCGCGGGATGCAAAATTTGGTGATCTCAAAATAAGTTGGTGGGTTAGCTCTTTTATAAAGCTTGTGGCTGAATAGAACACAAAATTTGCAAATTTGTGTACTCCACGATCGAGCATCAAATATTTATGGCCCCGCATCTCGCGTGGAACTGTTTGTGAATATTTGATTCCAATAATATTGTTGTGCTCGGCAAGTTCTTTGGTCGCTTGCATCAACAGCGTGTTGGGGCTCGAGAGATATTTATAGAATCCCCAGAAGCCAATACCACCATAAATAAGTGCTTTAGGAATTCGGTCGAGCCACTTTCGCGCCATAGAGACATTAAAGGGGGTGATTTGATCATTACTAATAATTGGCAGATTTATAGGGCCCTCGTAAGCCGATGGAGCATATCTACGATCATCATACAAAGTTTCTACATCAACTAGGGCTTTAGCGTGTTTTTTTCTGTTTTGCCACATGTCTTTTACCGGTGAAGGGAATAGCCAATTGAGTGAAACTTCTGGCTGGAGCTTAAAGTGTTTGAATATTTTTTTGATGCATGTATCGAGTAAAAAATAGGCAGATGCTCCTGTGGTGAGTGGTCCAAAGAGTGGGTCTTGTGTGGTTGCTTTGCGGAGTCCTCTAAAAAATCCTCCATGTGCATGGCACTGAGCCACAAGGTAAAATACGGAGGCGATGAGCGGGTTTTTGGCAGAAAGTGCTTTTTTTAGGTTTCCTACAATCTCAAGTCGTTTCGCAACGTTGGATTCTAGCTCGGCTTGGTTTTGTGCGCCAAAAGGTTTTTGTGCTGCAATTCGTTGTTCGTATGTTCCGGCGCGATAAGTAAAGTCGATTTTTCCTGTACTCCTGGATCCACTTTGATTTTCTGGAATAAGGGGAACTTCATCCCTCCAGAAATCAAAAAGTTCTTTGTTTTTAGCATAAGATGCGAGTTCTTCTGCCTCAATTGCTCTGTCGCCATGTTGTGCAAGGGGCTGGAGCGCAGGAAGAGAAGTTGCGTTGGCGCGTCTTGCTGGTGCGGCGGGATTGGGGGCAGTGGTTGTTGCGCGGCGAAGTGTTGGAACTAGATTTGGCCATGCATTGAGCTGATAGAAGTTTCTATGCTTTTCTTCTATCCATGCATCAAGTTTGGTTCCTACTTTTTCTGGATAAACAGCGTAAAGGAATGAGGGAAGTCCGCTCATCAAAAGATATTGAGGCGCAAAGCCCCATTCTGGAATTCCTGTGTAGTCTGAAAGCCATCGAGATGCGGCGGTTGAGTTAACCCCAGATTCTCGCGCTAAAACGATGCCTGACTCGACCTTGGGGGGAACGGGAACGGCATCTGGCTTGTCTTTTATATGTGTTCGTTGTTTGAAATAGGTAAAAGGGTCTATGCCGGTTGTGAGGTTTGCAAAAGCATCTTTTTCTAGGCCTTTGCCTTTATTAAAATCGTCAAAAGCAAAATTTCCATAGGGGTCATTTGTGCGGGCGTCATCGATAATTTTTCTGTGGGCTTCTTGAGCATTTTTCCAAATTTCTCGAAATGTAAGAGGCTTGGGCACTGCAGGCCCGGCTGGATTTGCTGGGGGCGTTTGGCTGGGTTTTGCGTTAGGATTTGCACGATTCCGACGAGCATTTTGAGCTTCTTTAAATTTTCTAAATGTTTCTTGCAGGCCAATGATCGCTTTTTTGGGAAGACTTATTAGCTTGCGCGCGGCTTCTGTTCTTTTTGTGTACGCCAAGCTAATAAACGCAACTATTTTATTTTTTCGTTGTTCTGGGATTGGTGCAACAGCCGGCGCCTTTGTTTCTACGGGAGCACTTGTTGGGGCTTGTTCTGCTGCGGTAGGAAGTATTAGTTCTGGTTGGCTTTCTTCTGTTTTTTGATCTTCAAGAGTTGATGTGGCGTTGGCTGCTGTGG
>JBEITS010000023.1:0-10749 GCA_040374805.1 Campylobacterota bacterium
AGTGGGATATTGCAAGTGATGTGCGTATCGCTATTTATAAAGCATTCCGTGAGAAGGGCATCGTCTTCCCTTACCCTCGAATGATTTTGTATCAAAACCAAAACAAGCATGATGACGCAAGCTCATTCTTCAAGTTTAAGTTTGATAACGAAATTGGAGCGCAAAACTTCGATTGATTTTTTAGGTCGAGCTTAGTTAAACAAAAAGCCACGCACAGAATAACGGTGTGCGTGGCTTTTTGTTTGATTCTCGTAGAGAAAACCCTTGATGCATTACATGTGCATCGAGTGATTTATTTTTCTGAGGGGTACTCGGAGTACATGACCTCTTCAAACATGTTTTCAATCGCTTGCCTGTTGCGTGCAATAAGCGTTTCTGGAAGTTGATCCATATCGACCCATTCAAGGCGATCATGTTTGTGAGAAGCTTTATTGAAGGGCTCGCCTTCCCATTTTTTTACCAAAAAGTAGTTTTCTTCTGTTTCGCGGTCGTTGTCTTTGGATGAAATAACGTGAACAAGCGTAAGATCTTCTGGTTTCACCGTTACACCAACTTCTTCAAAAATTTCGCGAATAGCTGCCTGCTTAATAGGTTCTCCAGGTTGAGCCAACCCGCCAATAAGACCGTGCTTATTATTGTTTTGTTCTGTGTTATTGCGAAAAACAGTGAGAACGTCGCCATTTTTTATAAAAATTGCGCCGACGCCAATAAAAGATTTTGTAGCGTTTTCGGGGTGGGGCATAATGGCTCCTTGCAGTGTTGTATTTGAGCACATTGGTGTATGGCTCAAGTATACCATGCAATTATGGGCCGTACATAATGTCTGCAGGAACGGCTTTGGTGTGGCTATTGCCACTGAAATAGATCGAAGTTTTCGTCTTGGCGCAGCTGGGCAAGCTCTTGGATTGCTTGGCGTATTTTGGTGAACCCAGTTTTTCTCCATTCAGGGTTTGTGTGCGTGGAATTGCGTGAGGGGGGCATTGATTGCTGTGTTAAGGCTTGGTAGGTGCACTCTGTGGCATTGGGTACATAAATCCAGTTTTCAACAAAATTGATCTGAATGCTTCTTGTAAGCAAATTGTTTTGAGTGTCATTAAAAATAAGGACGATCCACGGGGTTGATTTGTCTGCTTGCAGTGCTTTAAGGGCATTTTCGGCCTGGCTTAGCAGTGCAAGATGAGAAACTTTTATCACCAGGAACTTAAAAATATAGGCATCATTGTTGTTCGAATTGCTGATGCTGTTGAGGAGCGCTTCTTCCTTGAGCTTCTGTGTTTTTGAGCTAATAAATGTGTGAACGTTAACGACTTGGATTGTCCTGAGGCTTGGGTCGATATCAAACTTTTCTGTGAATCGGTTTTCAAAATCGGCGAGTGTGTGGATATTTTCTGCTGCGCGAGATGATGTTCGATCGAGCTGCTTGAGCGCCATCGTTTTTTCTTTTTCGTTGTGCATGAGGTCAGCAATTTCGGCTGCTATTATTTCTTGTTCTGTTGGTTGCAAAGCTCTTCTCATGGCATTTACACGTTCTGCACGTGTTGATTGATTGAATGTGTCACTCGATTTGCTGGGCGCGCTGGTTTGATCTGGGCATGCCAGTGCTTTTTGCACGGCGGGTGGAAGCGATTGTTGTTGTGTTCCCGCAATGAACTTTTTGAGTTTTGCCGAGCGTAGCCCGTTGGTTACTTTTGTGATGTAAGGGGTGATTATGCTTACCGCGGTTTCTAGCATTGCCTGAGGTGAGCGAGCTGAGGCTGAAGGGGTAGCGAGGGCGAGCAGCGTTGCCGCAAGCAGTGCAAATTGTTTCTTTTGCATGAAAAAGCCTTAAATTCCGCGAAAAGGCGGGTGAGGGGTGGGTTTTCTGTATTGTATTAGTCTGCCAGAAGGTTTGTTCTGTGCGAGTGCTTCTCTGGTTTTAGAGAAAAAGCTTGGAAAATTACCCTTTTTGAGGGGGCTTAGGGGGTTCGAGCCAACAGCTTTTTGCCTTCAATGATGAGCCGCTCGAGAACGATAATGCTTAAAAAAAGGGCTACATAATAACCCCAGCTGGGCATATTGAGGGCTTGTTTAACCCAGCGCATGGCTATAAATAAGCTCGTTGCGCTCGCTAAGATAAGTGCCCAGTCGCGTTGGAGGGTTAGGTTTTTTTGTGCGGCTTGAGCGGGATATTTAAGGCAGAGAGACGCGCAGAAAAAAAGGTTGGCGAGTAGGCCGTACCAGATGGGGATGCCAAGATAAAGCTGGATCGACCATGAAGCAGCAGACCAAACAAGGCTGAAGATAATGTTTTTTGGCGTGAGAAGGGATAAAAGACGTTTCATGCAAAGGGTCTCTTAAGAGCTTGCGAGCGGATGTAGAAGCTCTTAAAGTCTACGCACCTCTTGGGAGGAGGTGCAATTATTCGCCGCGCTTTTGTTTGTGAGGTGCTAATCATGCAATTTAATACTAGAGAATTCTTGTTTTGAGACTTTGGATTAGCAGTATTTTTCTAACATCTGTTGGCGCAAATCCAATGCAATCAATTTATACGTTTGCTAAGTTGTTTGCTGACCGGCTTGTTCAGGCATAAAGCCTTAAGAACTTAAAGATACGGATTGGGGAGTGGCGTATCGTCAACAAGTCGTATTTCAATCGTTACGATTTTCGGCTTAACAAGCTTTTAATCTTGTTCATAATATGGCCCATGTAGCCAACGCCGGCACCCATAGAAAAGTGTAGCAGAAGCCTAAGAATGGTTTCGCTTGCAGGGTTGAGTTGCAGTAGAGGCAGGTGTGAGATGAGTAAAATCTGACCTGAACTTAGGGCGGCAAGAACGCCTGCAGATAGTCCAACAATTTTTACTTTTGTTAATGTTGAAAGAGATGAGTCTTGCAGGTCGACAGGTTTTGTTTTTGTGAAAAAGGTGAATGCTCCGGCAAAATACCCGGCCATTGTTGCGATAAAGGCTTGCCAGCTATGAAATGCAGTGTTTTTGCTTGCCATGTAGATGTGGTTGTATTGCTCGGGAAAGGTAAGGCCAAAGAATTGTAGGCCATAATGCACAGCGCCGAAGATAATAATGCCAAAGAGTCCTGCGGCACATGCGGCGATCGTGAAGCCGAGAAGCATTCCTAATTTTTCTTTAAAAGATTCGTTCATACATTCTCTTTGTGGTTAAGATTAATGGTCTGGAGAGAAAATATCTCTCCAGACCGCTGTGTTACGCTTTTTTTTCTGAGTCTTGTTTGTCTTCAAGCTCGCCTAAATAGTCGGGCAGTTTTACGCCAGACATTTTAGCAAGTTCATGGAGAGGGGGCAGCGACTTAATCATTCCGCTTAAGAAATTTGCGGTTGAGCTTTTATCGCCTTGGCCGCTGTCCCAAACAGTAATTTTATCTATTTTAATGTTTTTGATGGCTTCGGTTTGAAGTCTGACAATTTCATCGAGCTTTTCTACCATCAGCATGGTTGATGCGTCTTTGCTAGATGAACAGGCATCAACCAAGAGTTTATACCCTTGAGCTTTTGCTTGAAGTGTTTGCAAGATGCCCTGCGCTTCTGCTTGTTTGATTGCAAGGATCGAAGCTGCTTTAGCGAGCGCGTCAATTTTTTGCTTTTCAGCATCGGCTGAGGCTTCAATTTCGATCATTCGCTTTTCGATTTCTTTGGGCACAATTTCTTCTGCTTCAAGACGTCTGCTTTCTGCAACGGTTTTTGCGATGTTAATTTCTGCGAATGCATTTTGTAGAGAAACTTTACTGCGTCTATCGGCATCGGCTTCTTGTTCAACAAGTTGCGCATTGAAATCTGCAATTCGCGCCTTTGATGCGTTTTCGCCTTCCACCGCTTGGGCGTGGTAGGCTGCAACTTGAATTCGACGTTCTTTTTCGGCGAGCGATTTTCCAATTTCACCAAGCTTTTCTTGTTCTGCAACGTCGATTTTTGCTTGGTTGAGCGCTGTGGAAACAGATTTTCTTCCAATGCTTTCGATGTAGCCAGATTCGTCGGTGATATCGGTGATGTTTACGTTGAGCAGCATAAGGCCAATTTTCTTGAGTTCTGGCTCGATGTGTTTTCTGATTTCGAATAAGAAGCGTTCTCGGTCGCGGTTGATTTCTTCAATCTGGAGCGATGCAACGGTTAATCGTAATTGCCCCACAATGATTTCTGTAGCCATTAGCTCGATGTCTTTAGGCGAGAGGCCTAGCAATCTAATGGCGGCGTTCTGCATCGCTTCTGGCGTGGTATCTAGAGCAACAGTAAACGTGCTGGGCACGTTGATACGAATGTTTTGTTGAGAGAGCGCAGATTTTAGCGGAACGTGAATAGCAATAGGGGTGAGATCGAGATAGTGATAATCCTGGATGAGTGGCCAAACGAATGCGCCACCGCCGTGGTAACACTTAGACGACTGATCTGCTTGCACGCGTCCAAAAACAACAAGGATTTTGTTGGACGGGCAACGGTGATAACAATTTGCCAGAAAAACTAGGGTGAAAAATATAAAGAGTGCCGCTGAGGCAGCCCCAAGTAATACAAAATCAATCATTTAGATTCCTCTCCGATTTTTACGACTTCAACAACTTCGTGGTCGATTGCTTTAACCACCTTAACAAGGTTAAACGATTCTATGGGTTTTTTTGAGTGAGATTGAGCAAGGAGTTCGCGCGTGCTGCCGTTAACAATTACCTGTACTTTGCCTTGGCCATGCGCCGGAATTCTTTGGATTACAGTTGCGGGTAGTCCGACAGTCTTTTTGCTCGAAAAAACCGCCCCCGCGCCTTCAAGCGATAGCGCAATCTGCATTAGAGAAGCTGTGATAATGAGCATTGCGATGCCACATCCTAGTGCGATGAGCATAGAATATCCTGGAGTCATTTTGAACTGCACGCTGCACGCAAGCCCAGCCCAGCCAAACATCATCAAAAATCCAGACAGCGAATGTATGGTCAAAAATTTGAAGAGTGCGCCATCGTGATGATGCATGTCGTGCAGATCATCAACATCCATGTCGTGCTCAAAAAAGCCGCCGCCAAAGAACGATAGCATGAGGCGTAGTGCAAAAAATGTTGTTCCGAGGGTTGCGCTTACCCAGAAAATAGGATCCTGGGTGGTTGTTAGAAAATTAATAATGCGGTCAATCATTGCGAGAATTCCTTAAAAAAGAGGTAAGGGTTCGAGTTTTAATGACGATTGCTGAGAGCTTGAGGTTTTTAGAAATAAGGGGAATAAGGGGCAAAACGACAACGCTTTTTATGGTATCAGAGATAGAAAATTGTGGAAGTTTGGATGCTTGGTGGTGTTTTGGGCTATGGAATAGATAATTTTATACTTAAGTTACGTGCGGCGCAGTTAGCTTAAGCCTTGATAAAGGCCGTCCTGCCAGTCAATTCCTCCGGAAATGACTGGCGTCCCCAAGGGGATTCGAACCCCTGTTACCAGAATGAAAATCTGGTGTCCTGGACCGACTAGACGATGGGGACTAGCACTAAGAATAGGTAATGGATTAGTCCGTAGACTCAGCATCTGTGTGAGGCTGGCTTGCCAGTCATTTCCGGAAGAAGTGACTGGTGAGCCGCGTTGGATTCGAACCAACGACCCACAGCTTAAAAGGCTGTTGCTCTACCGACTGAGCTAGCGGCTCTTATTTGGTAATCCATTTGTATACCATGCCACCAATCGTACCGAAGTGGGTTCTGACTGTCAAGACTGAATCGTTCATATGCCGAGATTTTTATACAAAGAAAACTTTTTTGATAAAAATACGCACTTTTTATATCCAACTTCTTATAAATGTTTCAGCATGAATCGTGGCAATAGTTAAAAGCGCAAAAAACACGCTTTTTTAATGCTGCGTGCTGGTTTGTTATAGGGCCATTTTTATGTGTTTCACTGTGTGATTTATTGTGAGAGTGCAGTTTTCTGTTTTTAAGCGATAGTGCGAGGTTGGGTTTTGTAAAAAAGCTTAGTGTTCACCAGAAGAAATTGCGTGTTTTTGGCTTGGTTGGTTTGGAAAAAATGTTGAAAGTTAGAATGATATTTTTAAAACGTATTTTGATGTCAGTTGTTGTGTGTGTGATGTTTGGGAATGCCCCTCTTGGGGCAGGGAAATTTCCCTGGTGTTGCTGCCGCAGAGGAGATGTTGCAACTCCTGTTGATGAAGATGTCGATGTATATGCAGAGTTTCCTACGGATACTGGTTTGGAAAAAACTTCACCTGTTAGCGTGCAGCCTTCTCGGCGGTTTTCTGAGTCGGGTGATTCGGTGAGTCCTATAAGGACTCCTCCTGCAGCTCCTTCGTCCCCCATTGTTTTGTCTCCCATAATGATGCCTAAACCGCGCATGAATCCAGAAGTTACCAGAGAACTTAGTTACTTGGAGATTGATGTAGTTACTAAGCGTTATTTGGCTTCACAGGTCTATAAAGATTTTTATGTAATTCTTCGTAACAACGGTTTTTTTGATCTTGCAACAACAGGTTTTGCACCAGTGTTCGTCCGCACAATTTGGGAGCATGTTGAAAAGTGTTTGAGCTATAATAATTTGCCAGCAGATTGCCGCACTGTTGCAAGGGTTATGCGTGGATTATTCCCTCAATTCTTATATGATACGTCCCCTTTTGGGGTTATTGATTTGCGTAGAACGTCTACATTAATTTTGTTTTGGATAACAGGAAGCGATTCGCATGAGCGCGTTGACCGGGCAGATCCTAGAACGGGTAAATTACAAGGGTTTGCGAGATATACGGGCAGCTTTTTTATACATCCCTTGGACTATTCTGATTATCTCAGAGTGTTTGAGATGGAGCAGACAAGGTTTCGTGTCTAGAACTGTTCTTTTTTATACATTTTGAGTGGGAGCATTTTACAAAATTTCTCCCTGTGTTCCAGTGTTCTTAAAAAAGTCCCAAAAGACGCTTTTTTCGCGGTGTTTTTGCCCAAGAATTGGGCTGTGTGAAGTTTTGATATGTTAATTTTTTACTCAGGCGACGTTGTTTTGTTTGAGTGGCCATACATTTGTTCTTTGGGGGATCTGCATGAAAAATTTAATGAAAATATTATTAGGGATTTTTGTTATGGGAGTCTTTTTGCCCGTGCAAGCATTTCCTCCGCTACCCGTTTTAGTTGCGCATGGTGCGGAGCGTTGGAAAGAAAAATGCAGGGTTCCGGCGCGTCCTATGCCGCCCGAGCGCAATGATAAGGACGTGATAGCTGAAACATTTTCATTGTTAGAGCCTGGCAAGAAGCGCGGGCTTAGGCGAATTGTTCGGCGAGCTAAGGGAAAAAATAAGAGAGAAGAAGCGCATCTGCGCACACTTGTTGCGCAGCCAAATATTGTGGCGGCAACAACTGAAGTATTTGCGGGCTTTCGGGTTAAGTCGGGCGATGTATTTCAAAAATTTGCACATTTTATGGAATTAAGTGCACAAAAATTTAAGGATGAAAGGAAAGCTCATCCACTTTCTGTTTCGTATTATAAGACATGTGAAAAACAAGGTGACGTAATCAGAAAAAAAATGATGGACGAGTGCGATGCTTTGGTTGCTCGTGAAGTACCTGATCTTTCTCGGTTGGAGCCCCAGAGTCTTCCGACAGAAATTTTGGAAAATAAGTTAAAACCGATTATTGAGGGATATCAGAATAGATTAATTAAGCTTGCAAATGCATTTGGCAATCAAGTGATGAAGATATTTCCCAAGGGGTTTGATGTTACCTGTTACATGACGGATTGTAGTGGTGCTTTTGTCTTTGGGCCTATCCGAAAACTAAAATGAGTTAAAAAGCGAGATGGGATCTCCAAAATCCGCTAGAATAGCGGTGCAAAAAACAAAAAGGAGATCCCATGCAAAAAATTATAGCAGAAAAACTATGGGAGCTCATCGCTCCCATTTTAGTTTCCCACAAAAAGAAGACTGGTAGACCTCAAAAAGACAATAAAAAAGCATTCATTGGCATTATTTGTGTACTAGACAACGGGCTTAAGTGGCGGTGGTTGCCTGCTGAATATGGCAAGCCTTCGACAGTTCATGGAAAATACATGCAGTGGATTAGGCATGGCTTTATTAACGAAGTATTTGAAAAGGCTCGAACTCTCTACTTTTCTACGACTAACGCTTTTCCAAACTGGTTAGCAGTTGACACTTCCTCTTGCAAAGCTTCTCTTGCGAAGGATGGTGGTAAAAGCCCTGTGGATCGAAGTAAGCGCGGCCTTAAAAAGGGAGTCATCTCTGACTCAAAGGGGGCTCCTCTTGTGGTTTCTGTTCACCCAGGCAATCAACACGACTCAAAAACGCTTCCTGGCGTTTTAAAATTAGCTGAGAAAATAAAGCGTATGCCACTTGTTGTTGTAGCCGCAGACAGTGCGTATGACTCTGAAGAATTAAGATTCGATGCTGCGCAAATGGGCTTTGTGCTTCACGCTGCAACCAATAAACGTCGAAATCCTAATTGCCCTATTGTCAAACCAAAGGGACGCTGGGTGGTTGAAGCTGCTCATAGTTGGTTGAATACATATCGAGGTATCAGAACGTGCTTTGTTAAGCTAACGGAGTCTTTTCTTGGCTTTCTTCAATTAGCTTCTTCTGGTGTACTTCTTCGAATGTCAGGAGTTTTCGGATAGGCCCTTTAAAATGAAAAAATCGGGGCTGGTATTAAAAATTCCCAATCCTTATAACGGATATCCAAACCATTATCTTCGTAGAATTTGCAGTGGTCAAGGTGGTGAAAATCATTCACTTAAAAGGCAGGTTAGAAGAGTCGGTGCTTCGGCATTTATTAATGCAGAATTTTCCAAAATAGGGCTGTGTGCTCCGCAAAAAAGATTGTGTCTAAAGCCAGGCGCAAGGATTGATGGGCCGATTAATGATAGATATTGCATTGTACTGGCAGAGTTTATTGAGGGTGACCCTGCAAGTGGTGAGATGTCGAAATTTATATTAGATGAACAAGTAGATGCGCTTTCTTGTGTTACGAGAGAGGTTAGAACAAATGATTTTCATGATGATAATTTATTAATTTCTCGACGATCAAGGGCATTAACACTGATAGATACTGAGCAAACGATGGCGTTTGTTTCTCATGATACATCAGAGGGGTATTTGCATGCATTTCTTACAAATATTAAGCATCCTCAGATTATGCGATATGTTTTGGGGCGTTATGTGGATCATAGAGATTTTCCGACGTTTTTCTGTGCACGTATTGAGTCTCTAGAGCGTCTTATTCCTAAAGATGTTACGGAGGATAAGCGTATTGAATTAATGCGGCATTGGATTGTAGAATATTTGGTATTTTTGTGCACGCGTGGAGATATTACTGCCCGTCAAAAAGAAGTTCTTACCCTTTATTATTTGGGTGCAGGATATGAAGAAAATTATTTTTCGGGCTTTTCAGAGGCCGAAAGGGTTGCGAGGATGGCTGGCCTAACAAGACTTTTGGGAGAGAAATGGATGGATGGTTTTTTTCCTACGTCATTTACGGGCTCCTATGAGGTTAGGCCTGCAGTGTGTGCCGATACGGGCTCCTATGATGTTAGGCCTGTAGCGTGTGCTGTTGGAGGCACTGCGGGCGCGCGAGCGGGTGCTGGAAGTGCCTAGTTTTTTATAAAAATATTTTTTTGAGCTGCGGTTTTTCATTCGCGAAAGATCGTAGCTCAATTTTTTATTTTTTCTTCATCCAACTTGAATACGTTTATCTGTGTTTTTCTGTGTAAAAAAGTTGTCATTGAGAGGTTGTTTCAGGGTGAAGCAGCTTCTTTTTTGGTGTTGTTTTAGCCAACCTGAAAATTCATCTAAAGTTTGTCTGAATTAACCGCGGTTCTTTTATTTTGTATAAAAAAGGATCGGAGTAATTAGCCTTTTTCGCTTGATTGTCCAATGTGCGGTCGCTACACTAACGCTTAGAAATTGGTAAAGGTAGTCATCTGCGCTCCTCGTCTTTTTATTCACATTTTTCGCGTGTAAACAACCGAAAAGCTGTATGGTTTGCATATGGCTTAAGGGGTAGTGTTGTCTCTAGAAAGTGCTAATAAGACGAAAAAAAAGAAGGTAAAAACAATGGAACAACGCGTTAACAGCGGTAGCGTTTTTGGTGAACAAAAAGTGCTTGCAGGTGTCGATTTTGATGCTGTACGAAATGTGTCGGTTGTAAAGCGTGGTGGCGAGCGCGTGGTTTGTTCCTTGCAGAAAGTTTATACAACATTACAGCGGCTTGCGCATGATTTGCCGGCTGTTTCTCTTGATGGTGTAATTCGAGCCATTGTTGCTCAATTGTACGATGGAATTACCACGCAAGATCTTGAAGAAGTTATGATCTTGTCGATTGTTCCTTTTGTAGAACAAGATCCTGAATATGGCTTTCTGGCAGCTCGTGTTTTGCTTCAAAAATTATCTAAGCTCGTTATTGGTCAGTCGTACAACGATGAAAAAATAGAGAGCTTGTATCGCACATCATTTGTTGATGCGATTAATAAAGGTGTTGCTTCTAATCTTTTTGATAAGCGTTTGTTAGATTTTAATCTCCCGTTTCTTGCGTCTCATCTTGTTATTGAGCGTGATTTAAAGTTGGGATACAACGGTGTACAAATATTGTCCGACAAATATTTGCGTAAAGTTGATGGTCAATATATTGAGCTTCCTCAATCTTTCTGGATGCGTGTTGCGATGGGCTTGTGTATTCTGGAGCCACATAAAAACGAACGTGCTATCGAATTTTATAATCAGCTTTCTACGTTCAGATCGATGTCATCAACCCCAACACTTCTCCATTCAGG
>JBEITS010000113.1:0-2797 GCA_040374805.1 Campylobacterota bacterium
AAACCTTACGCAATCACTGTTCACGAGCGAACTCACACCGGCGAAAAACCATTTGGCTGCATTTTTCCTGGCTGTGAGTATAGAGCTGCCACAACACAACAGATCAAGGTTCACGAACGAACCCACACCGGCGAAAAACCATTTAAATGCCAATATTGTGAGTATAAAGCAAACAAACCTTACGCAATCACTGTTCACGAGCGAACTCACACCGGCGAAAAACCTTATAGCTGCAGATCCTGTGAATATAAAAGCACAAGCAATGACAGTCTAAAAAAACACGAACGAACTCACTCTGGCGAAAAACCATTTAGCTGCAGCCTCTGTAAGTATAAAGCTGCCACAGCACAACAGATCATTACCCACGAACAAAAACACACCGGCAAAAAACCTTATAGCTGCACATTATGTGCGTATCGAGCGGACAAACCATCAACAATCACTGTTCACGAACGGACTCACACCGGCGAAAAACCATTTACCTGCCGTTTCTGTGGATATAGAGCTGCCACAAAACCAAAAATCACCTGGCACGAAAAAACTCACTCCGGCGAAAAACCTTATAGCTGCACATTATGAGAATATACAACTACAACTCAATCAAATCTCACCATATTTCTAAGATTTTTGGTGAGATTTTTTTAAAAAAACAAATGTCCCCAAACCCTTAATCCGCATTAAACTTAAGGGCTGCCCATACTGCTCCTTAACCCCCACAAACACCTTAGAAGTGAATATGATTAAAAAACTACTTGCCTGTATCATTTTTGTAGCCCTTGCAGGCACAATGCCACTTTTAAGTGCTCCAAAACGCAAAGACAAAAAAACCGTCGCAACGCCCACACCTCCTGTTGAGGGAAAAACCACCTCAACCTCAACAGAAACCCTCGCACCCCGTCCAAAATACGATGAAGGATACCAAGGACTTGCACTAAAACTTGCCTGCGACAGCTTTTCGAAGCTAGAGCCCTATGCAACAAAAATTAAACCAGGAAAAATCGACCCTAATATCGCAACAATCATTACAAGTATTTCTGCTCTTTTGGAAAACATAGACCAAGAACACCCATCCCCCACACTAGAATTCTTAAAAACCAATCCTGATGATTTACTTGAAGACGCCTTTACAACAGGCTCACTCCTTTGCCAATGTCCACAAAAACCGACCTCAAAAGAATCCACCGCCGAACAACTTGACCATGCAATTACAGCAATCAACGCTACGTACAAAACATATGGGCACGGCAATGAGCTAACTCTTCTGGGATATTGGCTCAGCAGATGCACATCAATAATCCACGGATACCAGCACGCTTACGTCCGCACAGAACCCCACCTCGAGTTAAACCATTTTATTACAATATCTTTTTTGCGAGGATTTAATGGTGAAGCACCTCTAACCATAATCAACTCAGAGAAACAAACCATACAATTCGAGCCAAAATTGCAAGCTAAGATTGACAATGCATATGCGTGGGGCCAAGGAGTAACCCCCCTCACCCTAGAAACACACACAACACCCCAATTGGTCCCTCCTCACGTAACAGTCTCAGCAGCGGCACCATTTTGTGGAGCAGGTTCAGGCGCTCACAGCGCACCCGCACGATACAACGAAAAATACCAAGAACGCGCCTTAAGCCTGGCCAGAGAAAGCCTGGGAATGCTTTGCCCCAATAAAGAATCCTTTACAGAAGGTGAAATTGATCCTGAGATCGAAATAATTATCCGATGTATTTCCAGCTTGCTCGAGAAGATTGACCACTCAAAACCATCTGACCTCTTAACAGAACTTCACGCCGACATCCTAAATTTGGCACATGCACCGTTTACCGCACTCAGGCTCCTTCCTCGCTACTTCCAAGAGAACGATATAGACACCTCACAATTTTCAACACAGCTCGAAAGTGCCGCTAGAGCACTCAACACATGCTCTGCAACCTATGTTCGCCACAACAAAACCTCGCAACTCAGCGCTTTGCTTTTAGAATACACAGCAATCATTCATGGATACCGATATTACGCCGCAGATGAATCTATGCTCATGCAAGTTGGCGCAAAACCCCATGCCGATCTAAATCTTTTTATTTCACGCTCATTTTTACAGTCTTTTTATAGAGAAGATGCTTATGCAGGCAGAAGAAACATCAACGATGCAAAAAAGAATTTTGCCATCTGCGAAGAAGAAGAATACGAAATTAATAATGCAAGCAAATGGGGCCAACTTGCAGGCCAAGCACCAGATACTAGCGCCAAACCCCCTCTCAAAGAACCGCACTCACAATACCCATATCCTGCGGGCATTCGCGATGGACTTGACCACAGAGGAACAATCACTGAAAAAACAAACTACCTCGAACGATGTTCTCAAAAATATATCGAACTTATCAGCAAATATTCGCAAAAAAATCCCACACTCTCAGAGCTCGGCGAAATTTCATATTACGATGGATACATTCAAGGATTAACAAAATCTATTCAACGCGACGAAAAGCCATATTCAAAAAAACGTATTTTACTCCCCACACACAAGATTCTTCAGCACAATTATATGAAAGGGTACTTTACCCATGAAGCGCCAGAGTTCGAACCAACAGAGGAATACGGGGTCCTAGGAATCGCAATAGTTAGAGGAATCGCACTTAAACTTGCACTACGAAAGATGCGCCAAAAAGGCTTTGCTGTTCACAACGCTGATTTTGACACACTCCTTTATATGAAAGTCATGAAAAAAAAGGGCATAAACCTCTGCTTTACCCCAGAAGACGAAGCCTTTTTAGAAAAAGCTATTCAAAGCGCT
>JBEITS010000089.1:0-4310 GCA_040374805.1 Campylobacterota bacterium
AACAAGACTTACGATAGTCAGGCTTCTTGGAGGTGCTAAAATGAAGTGTATCTTCTTTATCTTTCTTTATGAAGTGGGAGCGTGCGCTCTGATGCTTAAAGAATCATGCAATGTACAAGTTTTTTATGCACATCGTTCTTAAGGTCCTTAAGAAGGGTTCGTTAGCCAGCGTGCTAACATACGAGCACGGTAAAATAATTGTGCGGTACAGGCCAGCAAGGTTTTATGCGCAACTTATGTTGGGTTCCTTGGTAGAGGGCGATTTGGTTGTTGATGCCGCTCGCACGCATCCTTTTTTGAACGATGTTCGATTGGTGTCTTCTGTTTCTTTAAAAGGGCTTCGCTCTCAATTGTTTTTGCATTTTATTTTGGACGCCGTGTACCTTTTCTCTCCTCAGGGTTCTCCAAATACAGAGGTGTTTATTTTGCTTCAAATGATGATTGAAGCAGATCTTTTAGCGCTCATGGAAGAACATGCAGCGTTGGGGCCGTGTTTGTGTGCCGTATTGTTTGATGTTTTGGGTTTTTATCCTTCATTTGAGATTTCACAATTGAGTGCTGCTACGCAGGTTTTTTTGAATAAGTATGTGATGGGCTTGCGTAATGGTGAATTGGAGTATGGGGCATCGACCTTGCTTCCCGGTTTGGTATTGCGGTATGATTCCTGCAGGGACACTCTGCGAGGGTGGGTTGCTGAGTGTATGAGGGAGCATCCTCAGTTCAAAAAAAATGAATTTGTGTGGATGAGCATGCTGCGCAATGGCATGTGGGGATGACGGGTTTGAAAATGAATAGCATGATGTTGAGCCGAATTTTTGTGGCCATTGTTTTGTTAGCGTCTGCGCCTTCTGGGGCAGCTTTGTTTGATGCAAAGGCTGGTACAGCAGCGCCTTCTGTGATTTATAAATTTATAGCGGACAATGCTCCGGACCTCAAAATTTTTTCTGAGAGCACTAAGGCTGCTGAGAGCACATTGAGTGGAGAGCTTGCTGATGCTCGAGTTAAGCGAGCATCAGATCTTGAGCTCCAACTTAAAGTGCTGCGAGACAGAAAGATTTCGGCAATAAAAAAGATTGAAAGTAAGCAGCGTGAACTTGCGGCAAAAAAACTTTCTCTTCAGTCTTCGGGTGATACAGCTAAGGCGATGAGCACGGCAGCCGCAAAAGATTTGATGAGAATTTATGACGATCATTTGCAGTGTTTTAATCAGATGTTGATTGTTTTCAAAGAACTTCCTACTGTCCTGGAGGGACACATTGGTCTCTTAAAAAATCAAGCTGATGATGCACTGCGGAAAGTATTAGAGCTTTCGCAGAAAATTGTTTATTCCATCGATGATTACCATTCTCTTGATAAATATATCGAGGAAGTTGAGGAGCTGGTTCAAAAGAACATACAGCTTCGTCAAAATAGCGGCAAAAATCGCAAAGCATCACAAGAAAGCATTTCTGTTTTACGCAAAAAACTTGAGCTTAATAAAAAAGAGCTCGATGCTTTGATTTCTAATAAACCTAAGCATGATGAAGTTCAAGGTGATGCATCTCAACTGAGCTACGCCGAGCGTGAGCGTATTTTGCGTGCAGAAGAACGCTTGCGTGAAGATGAAATTCGTCTAGCAGAGCTCAAGCTAGAAAAACTTGATTTAGAGCAGGCACACAATAAGGACGAAGTGGCGTTGCTTGAAAATCGGGCAAAGGCACTTGCAGCTGTTTTGTCTAAAGTTAAACGTAATATTGTGATTGATGTAGATGATGTTGACCGTGCAAAAGCGGAAAAAGATTCTCAGGATATGCTTCTTGCAGAAGAAAAAGAGCGCATCAGAAAAAGTATTGGCGAGAAAAATGCCGAAAAAGAGCGTTTGCAAGAGCATTATGAAGCCCTTAAGGGGCGATTAGAAACTTTGCGTTCTCAAGACCAGGGCGAAACATCAGAAATATATTTTTACCAAGCGCGTGAGTGGCGAGACAAAAATGTTCTTAAGCAATTAGATGCTCAGATTCTTTTGTTGGGGCTCGATGAAGAGTTGGCTGCCATGGAGGCCAACATTAAGGCGTTTGAGTTTAAATCCATTGATATTTGGTATCGGCTTCTAGCTCGCGAAGATTCAAATTTGAGCGTTTGGCTTGAAGGAATTATTAACAGCAAGCGTGGCGTTGAAAATAATCTAGAAAAATACAAAACACAGAAAGAAAATGCCGAAGCGGTACTTCTTCCTGCTATGCAAAAAGAGCTCGATCGCCTCAAAAGAAAACAGGCCGCTTTGACGGGCGGAGATTTGCAGCTTTTTGTGGGCTACGAAGATGATCGACAAAAAACAGAAGAATTTCTTGCAGAAGCGCAAGTCGCTGTTCGGCAACAAATTGCACAGACTCAGAAATTTATTTCTCGGGCGGGGGATATTATTCAAGGATACGAACGCCTTAAAAAGCAACACGGACGCCTCGAAGACGAGCTAGATGTGAAGCGTGGAAATGTAAATATTTGGCGACGCTCAGCGCGTGGCATCTCTATTTTCATGATTTTCAAAGCGTTTGATGATGCTCAAAATTTTTCTAAAAATCTTTTTTGGCGAACACACGATTTTTTTGATGCGACGGGCTTTTTTAAGCGTTTTTCGTTGGCGGGTATTTTTGGACTGTTACTTTTCTGCCTTATTTATTGGCTGGGTTTTCTTGTTATGCGCGGACTGCTTGCTGTTGTGCGCCGCAGAATTCAGTTGTTTACCTCGTACCAAAAAGGCAACTTTGTTTTTTGGTATCTCAATGTAATTCTCCTCTTCTTTGATGCTGCTCAGCGGCATTTCGCATTGTTTTATGCACTGTGTTTTGTTTATTTTCAGATCAAACTTAAAGCCACATATTATGGTTTTTTTGCATTTGCCAACCAAGACTATGCGCTCGCAGGTTTCTATTTGGTAGCGATGGGCGTGTGGACGTATCTTTGCAGCGATTTCTTGTTTGAGTTGCGTCTTCTTAATGTGCGATTGAGCTACTTCTTTTTTAGTGAGCGTAATCAACGCAGAATTATGTCGTTGGTGAGTTTGCTCTTGCATTCAACAGCGCTGATTTTCCCATTTAGATCAGCATTGTCTGCGTATGGCACGCGGTACGAGAGCTTGCCAACGGTATTATTTGCTGCGTATTCGTTGATTGTGATTGTTTCGTTGGCGTTTCTTTTTGATAAAGATGATGTTCTTGGATTTATTCCAAGCAGGAGCGATACGTGGCTTTCTATTCGCAGCAAGATAGATTCGTATTTTTATCCAGGTTTTTTCTTTGCGGTTCTTTTATTCATTTTGGCTAATCCCTATGTTGGGTACTCGCAACTTGCCTGGTATTTAGCATTTTTTGTCCCTATTTCGGTATGCGTAATTTTTGTTGCTTCATGGATTTATGGGGCTTTGCGCAAGCAAGTTCTTTGGATTTTTATTGATGAGCGAGATGATGAGCGCGTTGAGCGTTTTGAGTATGCGCGAGTGTATTACGGCTTTTTTGTTACGGTTTCATTCCTTTCGTTACTTTTTCTGATTATTGGGATTTTCTCGCAAATCTGGGGCTTGCCGTATAACTTTACGCGCCTTTGGCTTGCCGTTACAAAAGAATGGACGCTCATTCTCTCGGTAGGCGATACCACAAAAGTGGAATTGGGAATTATTGAATTCATCATAATGTATGTTTTTATGGCATCTGGTTATTTGGCTTCAACGCTTGCAAATCGCTTTGTGTTGAGCAAGGTCTTTGAGGTTTTTGGGGCAGAGCCGGGCGCTCAAAATACGTTCTCGCGCATCTTGCATATAATCTTTTTGATTATGGCATTTATTATGGGGCTGTCTTTTATTGGGCTTTCCTCAATTGTTTTGTGGTTGCTCTCGTGGCTTCTTGTTGTAGTTGGTTTTGGAGCCAAAGATTTAGTGGCAGATTTTGTGGCAGGTCTTCTTATTCTGCTTGAGCGACAGGTTGAAATTGGACACTACATAGTTGCAGATGCGCAGCGTGGGACAGTGCATAAAATTTCTGCGCGTTCAACAATTATAAGAACTTCTCAAAACTATTTTGTGGTTATTCCCAATCGCAACCTTATTTCGCATCCAATTATTAACTGGGGTGCGGGGCGTTATTCTGTGGGCTTTGAATTGACGGTTAACACGTGCTTTGAGAACGACCCCGATTTGGTGCTTGAAACCTTACGCCGTGTGCTTAATGCTCATCCCTTAATTTTACGCGTTCCAGCTATTTCTGTGCGGTTGGAGAACTTTACCCCTCAGGGTGCAGATTTCTTTGTAAGAGCTTTTGTTAGCATTCGTAAGGTTC
>JBEITS010000038.1:0-8715 GCA_040374805.1 Campylobacterota bacterium
CATCGCGTATCACACAGAACCTGAAAATCTTTGTGTATCACCATTCCATGTATCGATGTTATTTCTTGGCTTCGATAGTGAGACGATGCAAATTCCATTTTTCCCGAGCGCTGCTCCGGCACGTAAACACCTCGTAATTTAAGCAACACATCTTGAGCTTTCCCAAACGAACGATACGGCGCATAGCGCTCTAAAACTTTTTTATCCGGGAAAAGCCCATCAACGCATGCTGCAATATCATCTACAGGAAGAATGGCGCGATATGAAATTCTTTCTGGGTTATATTCAACAAGAGCTTTAAGGTGTTCTCCTTCTCTTACAACAAAAAATGACTTATCGGCGCGCCCAAAAAGCTCTCCTACAAACCTGCGTGTACCTGAACCAAGCGGAATTCCAACAACAAGTTTTCCTATTCGGACGGGAACTTTAACACTAGGAATCACAGGGAAACATAAATCACCCTGCATCACAGAAAGATCTGGGCTTTGATGTGATTGTTCTGTGCCAGATTCAACATGAACCTGCGCCTGAATATCGCCCATCGAGATTTCACTGAGCTTTAATCCTCTTAATGCAACATACGGAGAAGATGAGGCAAGAAGGGCTTTAAAAAAATCCACCACATCTAAAACGCCCTCAATCCCTTGCCCCACAGGAATGCGCATCCCAACAATAGAAGATTCAAAAATAAGTTTAAGGCACAACATGCTCTGAACAGGCGCAAACGACAAGCTTCCCTGCTGCGCCATAAGCAACGGGCGCTCAGAGCCGTTCTTGGTAATTGCAACACGCTTAAAAACTAAGCTGCCCGTCAGCGGATGAAACGTTGCCTCCTGAGAATCGAACGAAACCTTACATTCGCGCTCAAAGATAGAAACAAAACGAGCTACCACCCGTCGCTGAACAATCGGGTGGTAGCAAATCAGTGCACAAAGAAGCACAAAAAAAAGACTATGAATGCGCCAAGAATGTTGCCAAGATGCAGAAATTACCAATGCACGAAAACCTTCAAACCCTAAACATCAACAACAGAAACCGTGAGCACTTCATCGAGCGTTGTAAAACCTTCTTTAACAAGGCGAACACCATCTTCAACGAGCTGCACCATCCCCATCTCGGCTGCTTTTTTCTTAATAATTCCCGCATCAGCGCGTTCAATAATAAGATCAGCCAATTCTTGTCCAACTTCCATAACCTCAAAGAGCGGAATACGTCCTCTGTAGCCATTTTTAAAGCAGCGATCGCAACCTACGGCTTTATAAAATGTTATGTTTTTAGCGTCAGACGAACTCAGCCCCACGCGAGAGAGAATAGATTCATGGGGGGTATACGCTTGCTTACAATCATCGCACAATCTTCGCACAAGACGCTGAGAAATAACACAGGCAAGCGTTGATGCAACTAAAAACGGTTCAACACCCATATCAATAATCCGCGTCACAGTTCCAGGCGCAGAGCTTGTATGAATGGTACTAAACACCAGATGACCGGTAAGCGAGGCTTGCGTTGCAATCTTCGCGGTTTCACCATCTCGAATTTCTCCGATAAGCAAAATATCTGGGTCTTGACGCAAAATAGAACGAAGCGCACTTGCAAACGTTAAACCAACTTTTTCGTGTACCTGAACCTGGCTTACCCCGGTGATGGTGTATTCGATAGGATCTTCAACCGTAATGATATTTGTATCGGGAGAATTAAGACGCATCAACAAGGCATACAGCGTGGTTGTTTTACCCGATCCGGTAGGACCACTCACTAAAACAATACCGTTTGGACGGTCAATCGCTCGCTGAATAATGGCCATGTTATGCTCGGTCAGATGCAAATTATCTAGACTTTGCACTCCCTTGGTTTTATCCAAGATACGCATCACAACGCGTTCGCCAAAGTTGCAGGGCAACACGGAAATACGTAAATCGATCGCGCGATCGGCAACCTTAAGCTGAATACGAGAATCTTGGGGCAAGCGCTTTTCTGCAATATCCATGTCCGACATAATTTTAATGCGCGAGACAATGGCAGCTTGGTAGCGCTTGGGAGGCATGGTTCTTTGGTACATCACGCCATCAATGCGGTATCTGATGCTTAAATCTTTTTCGAACGGCTCAATATGAATATCAGATGCACCCTCTTTCACCGCCTGAAAAATAAGGTGATTTACAAGTTTAACAATGGGAGCATCGTTCGCCATTTCCATGATGTCGCGTTCTTCAATGCTATCCAAATCAAACTCTTCGTCTGCTTGGCCGGCCTGAAGTTCGTCCATCATCTCTTTGCTGGTCTCAAACGGATAAAATTTGTTGATGCTATCGCGAATGATATCGTCGGTTGAAATAAGATGATCTGCTTCAAGCGGCATCATTTGAGATAAATCATCAAGCGGTTCCAGATCAAGCGGATCGGATGTTATTAAACGTTTTTTACCCCCAAAAAACACCGGCATAACAATGT
The DNA here is from genome assembly GCA_040374805.1 of Campylobacterota bacterium. Classification (GTDB taxonomy): domain Bacteria; phylum Babelota; class Babeliae; order Babelales; genus VHBT01. Next base: position 2,452 of record JBEITS010000038.1, read on the forward strand.
GGCGACGCAAAAATTTAAGAGGAATTTTACCCAAAACACGTGGATCTACCATGTCTTCGGTAATGGCATCTACAACTTCAAGCCCAAATGCTTTTCCAAACGCTTTGGCAATATCAGCCTTAGAAACAACTTTTTTTTCGATGAGTAAAACATGTAACCGTTTTTTCTCTTGCGCACGCTGCGTTTCAAATGCATCAAGCTGCTGTTGTGTTAATAATCCAAGACTTACAAGCTCTGGACCTATTTTTTCTCTCATCATACCCATCTAGCCTCAAATTTTATTCGGCACAGTGATATCTTCATAGGCTAATGCTTCAATAATTCTATCACTTGAGCTGAGCGTGATTCCTACAGCATAGATCTTACGGCCTAAATGACGATACTTTTCTGCGTAATTGCGCGCCTTAATTTGCTGCAATGCAACATCCGTAGGCTGATTAACCTTAAGTTCAAAGATGTACACAGTCTTGGATAAAAGAACCGTAATATCGGCACGCCCTCTATTGGTCATATCTTCAGCAACAGTCACTACCGAGCTTGCATTCAAGAGCATAAACAACATGCTTTGATAATAACTCTCGTGCGTTCCAAAGAGGTGATAGGGGACCTGAGCTAAGCCCTGGTTAAAAATATCCTTAAATTCCGAGAGCCGTTCGTCATACAGCGCATCATTAATGTTACTCGTGAGAATTCCAAACGATGTAAGAGGCTTTTGGGTTATTTCAGCCAACAATGATTTGGAAAGAGCTTGGGCCACTTCGGCATTAGGATAATCGAGCGTTACTTTTTCTTGCCGTGAATTATAGGCTTTAAGTGTTACATACCCTGCATAGTACAAAAGCATCAATGCCTGAATATTATCTGGGCTACATGAGTCTTGTAACAACCCAAAATCCACAACCAATTCAGAGTGATCGATTCCAGAAAATGATTGCTGCTTAAGTTTTTGTAAAAGAAACGTTGGCGTTGCAGAAACAAACCATTTTTTTAGTAATTGTTGTTCTGAAAAAACATAGTTCATGGCAAAAGGGTTATACACAGAGCCAACAACAGCTCCTTGTTTATCGTCAACCCCAAAAGCATACCCATTGTACTGTTCTGCGAGTTCTTCAAGCATCTCGGCTTCAGTTTTCTTGTACCCTGCAGATAAGTTTTTCAGATGCTCAGGAAAATAATCTTTTAGCTCTTGCTCGGTGTACCCTAAAAGCTCGCATGCTCGTGGGTTAAACGTAAGATCATTCAAATTATTTAGGCCAGAAAAAACAGATGTTTTTGCAAATTTAAAGACGCCCGTAAGAAACACAAACCTTAGATGCTCTGAAGCTGCTTTTAACTGACCGTAAAGCCCACGCAAGACCTCTTGTATTGCCTGATAGCGCTCTTTATGGTCTACAACATCCAAAAGAGGTTTGTCGTATTCATCGATAATCACAACAACACGTTGCCATGTTTTTTCATACAACAGCCGAATGAGCTCTGAAAAATAACTTTCATAGGATGAAGCAGTAATTCCAGAAATACCGTTTTGCTCAGCAACCACTTTTAACAAAAGCAAAACACTATCAATTACATTTTGAGCAAGATTGGTTGGAGATGAAGCCTTAGTCATATCCAAATGAATGACCGGATGAGCTTGCCACTCCCAATCACTTTTTTCTATCCAAAGCCCCTTAAAAAGGTCTTTTTTTCCAGCAAATAATGCTGCCACTGTTGAACACAACAAAGATTTGCCGAATCGACGGGGGCGAGAGATAAAAAAGTATTTGCCATCTTTAAACAGATCATACATGATGCGTGTTTTATCAACGTACACACCATTTTTTGCACGAATATCAGGGAAGTGTTGTTCATCTTTACAAATGAGCTGCATGAGGAACCTTTCTGGCGAAGTTTATTTGTATGCCCACAAGTGTAGCATAAGTCTGCACGTCACGCGGAACACTCTTTAAGACCATGAACTAACTTTCCAAACCCTACCAATCAGCACATCCCTTAAGGCAAACTACCCACAAGCTTTGTACTCCTCAAATTGTGTCTCGTACCCTTCTTCGCGCCTGCTACGATTACATCGCAGGTGGCTTGGCAGAAGAGGGCGAGGCAAGCGCAAAATCTTATGAAAAAACTAATATTTTTTGCCTTCTTAGTTTTTTTTGCACATGACATGCATGCAGGTAAAACACTGGACCCAAATGAAGGGGATAATTATCTCTTGTTCAACGCGCAAGGAGAACAAGAGTATGACGATAGCGCACTTCCTACAATTCTGGCCGCCCACAAAAAAGGCGTATTAACTCAGCAAGAGAAAAAGGCACTAGAAACTCTCCTAGGGGTAGAACAAGGTAAACCTCAACACGATAGCATGGTAGGCGATTTCCGAAGCAATATCAGAAAACTAAAGAAAGAGACTATCGTAAGCGCTTACCAAGCAAGGCAACTCGACACCTCTGCGGGATCCCACTCCTCAACCCCCATATCCACTGTAGCCACACCGCATGCAACGGCCACCTCAATGAGCACTCATCAAGAAGGCACTCCACTCGCCACGACAGAAACTTTCGTAAGAAGACGGTTAAGAAGTCAGCCCCGCGCTACTCAAGATCCAGAAATATACCTTCTCTACAGCAGTACAGCACAACAAATGTATGATCGATCTTCTTTAGGCCTTCTCAAAGAAATCGCCAATGGTCAGGCAGAAGGCAAAAAAAGCATTGCAGACTTTAGATATCTTGAGGGCAAACAGCTCATACTTAAAGGGAGAAACACCGTAACAATCACGACTGATGACGTTCAAACGCTCTTCGACCATGTTGAACAAGCTGGGACAAACAAAGCGTTTATTGAAGGCAAAATAAGCGCTCGCGCTACCACCCGCGCAGATGGAAAGGCTTCCCTTACAGCAGCGGCTGAAGAAAGAAACAGATTAACGGTGAGCTCTATTGTCGCAGGGCCAACGAGCACCCCAACACGTACTAATCTTAGAACAACACGTACGACAGGCCTTGCAGTCCGCACCGGCTCAGATGTAACAACACCAAGCCCTTCAACCGCTTTGGCTCCAGCAGTTGTTGCTGCGCCAGCACCACTCGCTCCCAGAACAAGTTCTGCACTTTCTCAACCGGCCGAAGATGGATCAGATAGGTATCTTTTATACTCTCCCGATGGAAGGACACAGGTTTTTACAGAAAAATCTCTTCCTGGACTTGTCGCGTTACGAGATTATGCCCCAACAGGCGATAGGAAGAAGCGAGCAGATCTCGCAACAGCGCTTAATGCAGAACTAGCAAAAGTTGAGCCCGTTGCCAGCCTTGCATCACACCAAAAGACGACTTTTCACAAGAGTTCGGGCTTTGATCGTTTACTCTTTTTGACAGACTTTCAAGACGTGCGAAATCAAGCAATGTTAAAAGCTTACCTCGGCAACGTTACAGAAGCTCAAGGACTTCCTACATCAGGCGTATCTCCCACAACTTCCACAAGAGCTACAAGCACGCCCCTTCCAACAATCAGCTCATTTGGAGGTTCAACAGCCCCAAACCCACCAAAAGGAATGCTCTCCCCATCTTCTATCCCTGTTGTAGAACGGTTAACAAGTCCAAAAAGTTTAGCAACAACTCAACGCAGACCACTAGATACTTCTGCAGACGCATCTCCCACAACATTCGCATTGCCTGACCCAAGCACTCCACGTTCTTCCGCCACAACTCCCCGCAGTCCGCAAACCGTGGCGGATGGCTCAGGCAGCGATGATAGCGTTTTCGTGGCCAATCCCTTGCACGCCGCAACCCGCCCTCGCACAGCTAAAAGCATGGATAGCTATACATACCAGCACGGAGATGCCGCATTCGATGGGCTAACCCGAGACCAAAGAGTTGCAGCGTCTGATGCTGATCGAGAAGCAAGACATCCCCAAAAATCATCCAAGCAAACTCAAGATGTGTTTATAAGATCACTCGAGTCTCCGCTTCCACCCACGCCATTACACGTTGATCCATCTCTTAGGCAGATGGTCCCAACCCCTCAAGATCCCCCAGGGACAACCCTGGGTGGACCAACACACGACCCAGCTCTCAATAGAGAGCAAGGCACAGGAACCGGCCCAATTGGATTAAGCTCTTCAAATACTTCTGGGCTAACCGGAGTCTTTACGCAAGCTTCATCAACGCCACGCGAACAGACACCGGCAACTGGCGCTCGAGCAGAAACACTCTATCCCCACCCAGATTCACCAACTTCACCTTTCGGGAGTTTTAGATCTCAGGACACATCACCCACAACACCACGAGGCGACGCACTCGGCAGCACTCCTTTCGGATTTAGAATAGGAGGCATTGCGGGAGCAGATGGCACGCAATACGGGCCAGATTTTGTAGAGGACGGAGACACAGACGCCTCAGGGAGCAGAGCGAGCACCCCACTCTCGCTCTCCAGAAGGAGTTCACAATCTTCGCTAGGTTCAACACTACAGGGCTGGCCAGCCGCCCGCGACGGGATGAGCACCAGCCTCCAGCTAGAAGAAGCGCGCTCGCTTCTTGCGCAACAACGTCAAATAGCAGGCGAAACAGCTCCCTTAGTTAGAGAAGCACAGGAAGCACGAAATGAGGCGACACGTGCCCTTGCGCAAGTCGCAGCCCAACAGCGCGCAATAGCCCAGGCGCAAACTGCACTTGAAGCAAGCATCGCAGCACAAGCTGCCGCAGCTATAACGCCAGAGGCTCCGGCCGTAGATCACAGCGGGCAAATAGCCGAAATGCAAACGCAGCTTACGGCCTTACAAGAGCGTCAGGGCGAACTTGCAGCGGTAAGAAATGAGCTTGCAGCGGTGAGACAAGGAGCGCAGGCAGCTCAAGAGAGGCTAAGAAGCGATGTTCTGGAGGCAACAGAAAGGGGCCTAGCTGTAGTTGAAACAAGTAAGGGTGAATTAAGATCTAAATTAGGTGAAACAACAGCACTGGCCGATAGAGCACTAAAGGCCGCTCATGCAGCACAAGAGCAAATATCAGCGGTCCTTCCTCAAATTCGAGGCCTCGAAGAATCGCGAGACCGCCACAGAGGGAGACTTACAGCGATCGAAGCCCAACAAAGAGCGGCCGCTGACCAGGCTGCCAGCATCCTCAGCAGACTCGATAGCACTGCAGCAACTGCAAACGCCACAGAACAACGACTAACGCGTCACCTTGAAGAAGCCCAACGCGCTGCCGAACAAGCTGCCACAGATAAAGCAGCCTTGACCCACCAACTACAAACCCTTCAGGAACAAATGAGGACTCTCACAACTCCCGTTGGCGATGGAGCAGCAACCGAAGCTCAACTCTCTGCTAGAATGGTTGGCTTAAAAGTCGAGCAAGCACGACTCAAGCAAGAAGTTGAGACTGCAACAGCCGCTCAAGCAAGAAGTGCTGAACGAGCTACAGGAATGGAACGCTCTCTCACAGAACTCACTCATGCAAAAGCGGCACAAGAGAAAGAAATAGCAGAGCTTCGCAAGCGCCTGGACTCAGCACCAACACGAGAAGAATTAGCAGCAGTAAGCCAAAAAGTTGCAGCACTGGAGCGCGAATCACAAAGCTCACGAGATACTCTCCGAAGACAGGTGGCTGAAACCGTGGCAACAATCCACACAGACCAACGCCGCCGCGATCAGAGAAGAGTGCCCTTTGGTTCACCCGGAGCATCGCGCGACTTCTCCCAGTCTCGTAGCCCAGTCACCCCGCCTCAAAGCCCTCGTGAAGGCTCGTCTCTTGGCTCGTTCGCCGGCAGCGCTGGCGGAGGAGCACTTATTTCCTATGTTGCGCCAACTCCAACGCAATTAACAACCCCTGTTCGGCGCGAAAAGCCTATTAGATTTGCAACACAAACACACACAACATCCAACATGTGGAAAAAGCGCCGCACGGCACCTGCTCCTGTGCACACACCCGCTCCTGTGCTTACAGATTTTAAAGATGCGTTTGAGCAGGCAGCGCTCCGCCTACGAGCTCCTGTTGCACACAGACCAGAACCAGAAGTAGGAACCGCAGACGCAGACCACACGGCGCTTACAAAAGCACTTCGCCCTGCACCTTCAGCCCCTTCCCACACAGTCAGAAAAGCAAGCCCCGCACAAACATTCTGGACAACCGCAACGCAAGCTCGCACCCCCACACAACGGGCTCACGCGTACCGCCTCGTTCCCTATCGCCCACATTAAGCACAAATCAAGGAGAAAACCATGCAGTTTTTTGATAACAAAATTTTTATAGCTCTATGCGTGATGCTCTTTTTAGC
>JBEITS010000125.1:0-2291 GCA_040374805.1 Campylobacterota bacterium
GGACATTTTTCCCATGCGAACAAACGACCGATTTGTATAACGCTCTAAGATTTGTGGCAAAAACTGCAATTCTCGAGAGACGCTCATACCAAAAAACCTCAAAATTACGGCTAAATCGCAGAACTATAGTCATAAAAAAGCTGCTATTCAAGGCTTTTTATGACTTTTTAAGCACTTTTTGCCCAAAAATGCAGCAAAAACTCCAAACGCCTATGGATTCTGCCCGAAAAACATCTTTTTTTCTACCTGTAACACCGAGCGGTTTAAGGGAAGCTTTCTGCATGATAGATTGGATGAGTAACAAACGGAGCACCCTAAAACGGTCAACGTAACGTATCAATAAACTAAGTAAGGAGAGTTTATGACTACTTTAAAAAGAAATTTTCAGATTTTAGCACTTGCCCTTGTGGCTCTTGTTGCACAAACTTCACACGCAGCACCCACAGACATTCAAGAATCTCGCCAGTTATTTTTTGGGCCACAAAAAAACGTTCACGCAAAACCTAAAAAATCTTGGTCAAAGCGCGCGGCCTCGCAATTACTTGCAACCCCCTACAAAAAAGTCCTTCTGTCTCTTGCAGGTGCTGGAGCATTTGCCGTAAGCAAGATGGTTTCTAACGCATGGACATCAAATGAAGAAAAACTCGGCTCAGAAAGACTGCGCGGGTTTCTAGCAGATCTTAAAGCTAATGGATTTGGGGAGCTCTTTGCACGAGCACGTCAAAGCCCACTGGTTCAAAGCGCGTTATCATCGCTCGCAACAGATGCAATTATGCATACAGCTACCAAAGGATTAAACTTTCTTGCAGAATAAGCCTTAAGCGCAAACACTTCGACCTCATATTGTCCTTACAAAAGAGGGAGCACTCTGTCCGTTAATTCAACGGATAGGGTGCTCCCTCTTTTTACGTAAAAATTATTTTTATCTTTTTATATCAGAGCAGCTCTGCTAGAGTACCAAACTTACGCGAAATACTTACTCCAGGAGCCCTTCCATGGTTGAAGTCATTGCTTTCTCATCGGCTGTTATTCTGACGCTTATTGCAACGCCCATCATGATCAACCTTGCACACAAATTTAAGATCATCGATACACCTCACGGCAATCTCAAAACGCACGCTCACCCTACGCCCTACCTTGGAGGCGTTGCCATCTTCGCCGCTGTAGCAATCTCGAGTATTGCATTCTTAGGTGGATCATCGTGGCTTGCTCTCTTCTTGGCCGGTACAGGCTTTTTGTGCATTACTGGCCTGATAGACGATATTTACACGCTCACCCCCGCAACAAAATTCACGCTCCAAGGCGCTGGCTGCACAACGCTTCTTATTAGCCTGAGCGCTGTTACAGGAATTACACCGCCGCTCCCCGTGTTGGCCGCAAGTTTGTTTTTCTTGTTTACACTCGTCAACGCAATAAACCTTGTTGATATCATGGACGCCTTAGCTTCAACCATCGCTCTGGTTGCAATGTTGGGCTTTATGGCTCTTGGTATTTTCAGCAGCAATTCAATTATAACCTCACTGGGCGCACCAATTGTAGGAGCTTTGCTCGGCTTTTTATGGTACAACCGCAAACCTGCCAGGATTTATTTAGGCGATGCAGGCTCGCTTCTTATTGGCGGAGTTCTAGGTTTTTTTGCGCTTCTGTATGGCTGGGGACCCACATTTGGACCCAAGTTTTTTCTTGCGCCGTGCATTGTAGGCATTGCACTTATTGAGCTCGTCTACTTAATGGCGATCAGAACAGCTAAGCGGCTTCCTGTGTATCTTGGCAGCCCGCATCATTTTGCAATCTATCTCAAAAAACTCGGATGGGCATGGGAAGCAATTATCGGATTTGTAACACTTGCAGGAACAATTCTTAACATGCTTGTTCTTGCATGTGCCGCTGAGTTTATCTCGCTTCCACAGCTTTTTATCTTTTTATTATTGGGTCTCATTCCCTGGACGTTGATTATTTACCGCACATCGACTTCAACAACGCAATTTCCCCCAAATACGTAGTTCCCTCTCTCTCTGCGGGAGTTTCTAAGATTTTAGGAATATGCGCCAAACGACTATCATTCATTAACTCCGCAAAAACTTCGCTGGGAATACAGCCTCTACCCAGCATCGCATGACGATCTACGTTTGAGCCCGTAGGCGTAGAAGAATCATTCACATGAATTACGGCAAGTCGGCCAAGGTCTAGCACTCGGTCAAACTCATCCAAAAATGTGGCAAATTTTGCGCCAGACGAAATATCGTACCCGGCGGAACTTACATGGCAGGTATCTAAACAAAATTTAATAC
>JBEITS010000093.1:0-4038 GCA_040374805.1 Campylobacterota bacterium
ATTTTTATTTAACGACAACCCTTCAACCGTTTTTTTTGGTAAGGCGCTGATTCCACGGCGAGGGTTTGGGTTGCTTGTAAAGTCTGGGACGTTGGGCAATTTTATTGGCCGATACACTTTAAATGCGCACGATCCTGAATATCACAAACAGGTGCTTGTGGGGATGGGCGGTATTTTTTCTGTGCACGATGAGCAACTGTGTTTGGCTGGCAAGCTTAACAAAAAAACGATGTACGGCTTGGGTACGTTTAGCCCGGGAGCTCGCTTGAGGCGTCTGGTTATTTTGGATGAAAAAAACAACATTGATGTTGATGTTAAGAGTTCTGGGGAGCACGATGAACATTTGTCGGGTGAGATTTCTCGTCATTGCATGCGGCACATTATTCCGCGAGAGGCGCGGTTGGTGATGGGGGGCGATGGTGGAAATGTTGCATTTGAGCTCAATCAAGGACTTATGCCAGTAAAATTAAGTGGAAGTGTGTCGCTTGTTGATAGCAACTATTGTTTCTTTGGGTGTTCTAACCCTCTTATTTCTGCGCGAGCGTCGTTTGATCTCGATTTTATGCTTAAAGCTGCAACAGTTTCTGATATTGAGTGTGTGTATTCTTCGGGTCTTATGTCGTCTAAAGAGGCGCTTTTAAATTGGTCGTCTGACGGGATTTCGTACCTGCATCTGCCTGTTGTGGTGAGTGATGTTTTTATTAATAAAGATAAAGACTTTTGTGCGATTGTTGATGGTGAGTGCTCTATGGACTGGATTGATGGAGGCGCTCATCGTATTGACGGTGCATTTGTTATTAAAAAATCGCTGATTAATTCACCCGCATTTGCGGGAAGTTCTTCGGGGCGGTCTTTTGTAATGTCTCCGCATGTTGAAGGCGCAAACGTTCAAAAAGATTTAAAAATAGATGCAAATATTAGCATAAAAACACTCGAGCCTACGGTTATTACTATGCCTATTTTGCATACCAGAGCTCATGTTGATGCCCGCTTGGGAGGATATGTGCGAGGTGATGGCTCGCTGCATCCTAAGGTTTCGGGGACCGTTCGGCTCGATGGAGGCGTTTTGGATGTTTTGGGGCGCCCCTTGAGAATTATGAAGGGAACAATTGATCTTTTACCTAATCAATCTGACAATCCCATTATCGATTTTTTGGCGTATACGCATGTTAAGCAGTATAAAATAGCAATTCATGGATCGGGTTCATTGCTTCAGCCAAGTTTTGTTTTTGAGTCTAATCCACCACTTTCTCAGGAACAAATTATTGGACTGGTTCTTTCTGGTTCAGAATATTCAGACATTAATCAGCAGCTGCCTGGTATCTTTTTGCAGAGTATTCATAAAGTGATAGCTCCGGGTGAGCAAAGTGCTGAAAAATCAGCCTTTTTTCAGTCTCTTGTTAAATCGCTCAGGTATATTCAATTACTTCCCTATCAAGACAGTATTTCTTCTCAAAAGACTGTTAAAGCACGCTTAAATATAGATTTAGGCCCTCATTTACGGGCTCTTGTTCATAAAGACATTTTTGGAAAGGAAGCTGTGGCGCTTCAGGTTGAATATGATGTGAGCGATGAGCTTAATTTGAGGTTGTTGCGTCAGTCTTCTGGCCAAGTTGGGGCAGAGGCTGAAGTACGCTTTAAATTTTAAGATGTACCTCTTTATCGTTGAGATTATGAGAAAGCATTTCGCGTAATGTGCGGTAAATCCAACCCTTTTCTTCTTCTTGTTTGTCTTATTACTTTCTGTATGAAAATTACCTGTTCAATCTCAGCAAAGTCCTTAAGTGTGCTTTTGTTTGATTAGTTCGTTGGTTCTGTTGATTTTTATCACAGAAGTTTTCTAGTATGAAATTATCTGCTCGAGTTGTTGTGCACATTTCTATGTGTAACTGCGGCAGTGTTTTTTACGGAAAAGAGGGAGCTCGTTATGAGTTTTTTACAAAGAATACACATGTTTCTGATGGTTCTTGGATGTGTTTCGCTTGGTGGTTTGCGGGCGAATGTAGACGCAGCTCCTATGGTTGATCAGTTGCAGTCTCAAATCGTTGCTCAAATGAAAGCGTGTGATGACCTTGCTGCGCAAATTGCTTCGTCAAATACAGAGTTAATTCGGCGCCAAAAGAGTGGAGCGCCTGCTGATGCGGTAGCAACAGTTCAGGCATCTGTACAACATTTTACTGACGAGCTTGCGCGGGCTAAGCAAGTGCTTGCAGAACTTCAGAGCAAAATGATGGCAACTCAAAAACCTAACCTTGGAGTTTAAGGTGTATATGAATATTAAGATTATGACGTTTATCGTTTTGCTTGCGAGTGCTTCAAGTGTTGTTGCTGGCAAGGGTACAGGTGCTCCTTCAAAAAAAACAAACACAGCGCATCTGCAGCGTAGGCTTCGCACACGATCAACATCATCTGATAAACCTAGCTTTGGGAAATTTACTCCTGCAGATAAAGGAAATGGATCTGTTGATGCATGGGGATTTAAGTCGAGCGAGGTGGCTCGTGCGCGTTCTCCTCGTCGAAGATTGAGCGCCGAAAAGCCTGCAAGTTCGGTTGTTGTAGAGTCGGCGGATACAACTCCTATTGTTTGAGATGTTTTTAAAAATGTAGATACGCAGCAGTGTGTATAAAAATTGCGGTAAAACGGTTTTTTGGAGATTGTTATGAAAAGATTTTTATTGCCCTTATTGGGTTTGTTAATAGCCGGTACGGTTGCGGCTCCCCGCAGTCCTAGGGGTAAGAATCTCAAGGTTTTTATGTTTCCAGATGATGCTGCCGTAGCGGGTGCAGGTATAGGAACTTCTTCTCCGCGTTCTCCGCGTTCTCCGCGTGCTATGCATGCTTCGCCTCGTGGTGGTAAAATTACCTCTCGCAGGTCGAGCCGCGGGGGCCATACTCCTGTTGCAGCAAGAAGTAAGTCTCCCTTGAAGCATCATAGAATTTCGCATGTTTCTACTTCGGCTGTTGCTCATGCTGGCGCCGGTTCGGGCGACGGATCTTTTGCAAATCTTGTAGTAACGCCCCGAAGTCTTAAGCCTGCTAAACATGCTCATGAAGAAGTTGTGCTTAGCGAAGCTACATTGAGGCGCGCGCCTTCACTTTCTTCTATGAGAGGTGGAAGGCACTCTCGCCTTGCGCATGTTGGAAGAGGGGTTGTTAGGGGCGGGCGCAGCGTGCACGAGGCCTCTCCTTATGCATTGCCTGCTCGAAGTCCATCGCCGAAGCGAGATGGCGCTACAATAGTGATGTTGCGCAGGAGAAAAACAAGTTTGGTTCGTGCAGATTTACAACGTGTTGCCACTAAGGGCGTTCCGTCTCCCTGGGGAACAGAAGACACCTCTAAAGACACCTCTAAAGACAGATCTTTCCTTGGACTAATGGGCAAATAGATTTGTAAGGTTTTTAGGAACGCTCGATTAAAGGTGTTGTTATGAGAAAAATAATATTGGCTTTGACCGCATTTTCTTTTGCGGTGCCTCTTGCTGCTCCAAACGGCGGTAAAGTGGGTCGTAGTCATCCTCTAGCCCGTCAAGCGCACATGAAGAATCCTGATGGCTTTGCAATAAGGCCTGGTGATTCATCTGCTGATATTGATGAAAGAGCTCGCGCAGCACGGCGTGCAAGGGCTCCCAAGATGCATCCGCGTTCTCTTCGTGATTCAGATTTGCATCATTCCGTACCTTTAAGGGAAGGCGAGGTGCTTCCTGCTCTGAAGGGAGCTTTGGCTCGTGTGCATGAAGAAAGAAATCTTTTGCCTGCAGATATTAAGACGGCAAGAAGTTCGCGCCGTAGCCGCTCGCCTGTTCGTTCAAGAGCTTCATCGGATTCTTCTGATGTTTCGAGCGTAAGTGCTTCTTCTGGGCAATCGCGTAGATCTTCTGTTGCAAGTATTTTTGCTGCAGAAGATGCGTTTCTTGGCAAAGTTAGGCGATCGGAAAGAAGAATGCTTCCTTCACTGGTCGTTTCTGAGGGTTAATGTGTGTGGATTAAAGGAGGAGAGTGTATGAAAAATTACCTACTTTTGGTGTTACGTTGAGTTGC
>JBEITS010000069.1:0-5581 GCA_040374805.1 Campylobacterota bacterium
TCCATGCTTGCAGCTGTTTCCTTAACCGCAGCTCCTCTTATTACAGAAGCACCAAAAACATCTACCCAAGAAAACCTTGAACGTGTCTACGTAGACGTTAACAAAATTTTCCAGCAATCATCAGCCGGCAGAGCTATTGGCACCTGGAGCGAAGCAAAGAACAGAGAACTCAACACCCTTCTTACTGCAAAACAAGCCGACCTTCGCAAAATGGAACAAGAAATTCTCTCAGGACTTCTTCCTGAAGAATCTGTAACCGCAAAAACAGCTGCTCTCGAACTTGAAAAACGCAAAGCAGAACTTGAAGTTCAAAGCACCAAACTTGCTATGGAAACAGAGCTTGGCCAAAAAATGAAAACTGTGGAAAAAGATATTTCCTCAACAATTCAACAAGTTGCTGCACAAAAAAACTGGCTTGAAGTTGTAAATAAAAATGAAGCCAAAGCCCTTTTCTTCTCACCTAAGCTTGATGCAACAGAGACCATCTTGGCTGAATTTAACAACAAGACCCGCGCTGATGCAGCCAAAGAAGTTCTTCGCTCTGATTCAACAACAGCGCCTAAATTTCTTTCTGCATAATTAACACAGTGACTCAACAGGCAGCACAAACCCACACCTTTGATCTTGCAAAAATTAAGCTTATCGTTGGGCTAGGTAACCCTGGCCCACGATATTCTAAGACCCGCCACAACGCGGGTTTTATGCTTATGGACACGCTACACGAACTCTACGGCTCTGGAGCATGGGACACACGCGGCACTGCGCATTCATCAACTATCTCCGTCACGCTTAAAGACGGCTCATTTCATTCCATCACATTGATTAAACCCATGATGGGCATGAACGTCTCGGGCGTTCAAATTAAAGCATTCGTAAAAAACGGAATCACGTCAGACAACGTCCTCATTTGCTACGACGAACTGGAAAAACCTTTTGGCAAAAACATGCTCCGTTTTGCAGGTTCTGCACGCGGCCACAACGGAGTTCGTTCAGCTATCGAACAAATTGGCAACAACTTCTGGCAGCTGCGCCTGGGGATCGACCGTCCCGCAGAAAAGAAAGATGTAGCAGACTACGTCTTAAGCAACTTCACGCCTTCAGAGATGCAGAGCATGGACACATCACAAGAAGCAGCCCTCAAGCTCCTGGGGCTGTAACCTTAACGCACATCACAAGCCATACCTTGATCCATACGCCCCACAAGGACCGTTGTTCCAAGAGGCTTCTTTAGGTATGCTGAATAATGTTCTTTTATACCCTCGCAGGACTCTAAAGCTTCATGCGCCTTACAGAATTCCAACTTTCTACCATAAAATCCGCTTTCAAAACACACTTCTCACACGGAGATACCCTCTGGCTTTTTGGCTCTAGAACAGATGATTTGAAGCGGGGTGGAGATATAGACTTGTATATCGAAACAACTGAAGCAGATGGCGATATTGTATACAAGATGGAACGCAAATTTTGGGTTGAACTACAAAACAGACTTGGTGAACAAAAAATAGATATTGTTGTAAAGCAACTTTCAGCAAATAAAACTAAACCCATCTATGAAGAAGCTCGCAAAACAGGAATTTTACTGATGAAAAAAAAAATGACATTTGAAGGCTACATACATGTAGTTGATATTCATGCAAGCCGTCTCCAAATGGCATTTGAGGATGAAAAAAACTTACTTCCCATCACCCGCGAGACCTTTGTAAATCTGTCAAAAAAAGAAATATATATTTTCGAATTACTCAATTCCCGATTCTCTAAAATGCAGGATGATATTGGATCAAAAATTTTTTCTGTCATTTTAAAAATCGCAGCAAAAGAGTCTGTTGCTTTTATTGATAACTTAAACGCTTTAGAAGCACTAAACATTATCCCGAGCTCTGAATGGTGGCAAGATCTCAGAAAACTTAGAAATGAAATTGCTCATGATTATGAAGATGAGTATGACGAACTCACAAAACACACCAACGAACTTATGGGCAGGGTTCAACAACTCTTGGAATATTGGCAATCCCTCAAGCCAATACTTGAAGAGCTGAAAAGCAAGCTCCCACGAGAGTAAATTTAAAATTCAATACGATGTGCAGCATCTTTAAAGAGCTGTGCATCGTGCGTTGCAACAATAATGCCTGCGCCAAATTCTTTTTGCGCTGCAAAAAAAAGATCGCGAATTATTATGCCATTCGCTTCATCTAAACTTCCTGTTGGTTCATCGGCAATGATGAATGCGGGCTTATTCATGAGTGCACGCGCAATTGCAACACGTTGACGCTCGCCACCAGAAAGTGTTGGAGGAAAACCATCCACCACATTTTGCAAACCAACAAAATCTATAAGATGCAGCGCGCGCTCACGTGCAACACGTGTAGACACACCACACACAAGCGCAGGCAGCATAATGTTTTCGAGCACACTAAATTCATACACAAGATAATGAAATTGAAACACAAGGCCGATCATTGATTGGCGAAACCAAAGAAGCTCTTTTTTTGTAAAATTTGCAAGGTCACGCTTACCATCAAGATAAACATTTCCAGACGATGGCAGATCAAGACCTGCGAGTAAATGCAAGAGAGTTGTTTTTCCCGAACCCGAAGCACCTGTAATAACGTAAAACATGCCTTGATCAAATTTTGAAGAAAAATTCGCCAGAATAGTCTGATTTCGACTACCTATCTGAACGTTTTTAGCAACATTGCAAAGCTCCAAAAAATGGCCTTGGCTTTGACTCACGCTCACCCCTGTGAATAGGTTACAAAACAGCACGTGTCAAGGTATTACAAACTTTGAAGCAGGGCCAATAGATTGGCTTATTTTACAGTAGTTTTTTAAAAACTTTATTGTTTTGAGCCGGAGGGCTTACCTAGACTATGAGCTAGGCATGGAGCGAGTCATCACCCACGAAGACTACGCTGTATGTTTCGTACATAACGGGGGGGTTATGAAGGAACTACGAGGTACCGCAGACGGCTCAGAAACATCTGCGGTTTTGTCACTCATTCCAACTATAGACATCGTAGTATTTCCACAAATGGTTGTGCCGCTCTTAGTGCTCGACAAACGCATCATTGATGGCGTTAATAAAGCACTAGAAGGCTCCAAGGAAATTCTATTGGTTGCTGTACGCGAACAAATGAGTGATACACAACGACAAATTGGACCAGAGGACTTATGTTCTGTAGGGACAATTGGCAAAGTAATGCGCGTCATGAATATGCCCGACGGAGGTATGAAAGTACTAGCCCAAGGCTTACGACGGGTATCACTTGACCAAGTTACTGCAACAGATACTGCACTAACAGCTCGCATCAGCGAGTACGCATTCGATTCTCAAACGGGCAATCCTGCCATTGAGCGCAAAGTTCGCGACATCGTCGCACTTTGCGAGCGAATGTCATCTCTTGGGGGTTCATTCAACCAAGATTTTCATGTAATTTTTTCACAAATTGACGATCTTGAACGTTCTGTGGATTTTTTACTCTCACACCTCACGCTTTCGGTTGCACAATCTCAATCATTGATCGAGAAAACAACCATGCTTGAGCTTTTAGATGAGCTTTACGCCCACCTAGAAAGTGAAGCGGAATCTGCACGCATGCAAGAAAAAATCAAACATAATGCTCGCGATGCCATTAACAAATCGCAACGCGAATATTATTTACGTGAACAATTGCGCGCAATTCAAAAGGAACTCGGTGACGAAGGTGATGCCGAATTTGAAGAACTCAAAAAACACCTTGATAATCCAGCACTTTCTGAAGAAGCACGCAATGAAGCAAAACGTCAACTCAGGCGGCTCGAACGCACGTCTCCAGATTCTTTGGAGGCCACTGTTATTAGAAACCACCTAGAGTGGCTACTCACGCTTCCATGGGGTCATGCAACCAAAGATAATCTTGATATTTCACATGCCAAGAAAATCCTTGACCGAGATCATTATGGCTTAGAGAAAATCAAAGATCGCATCCTTGATTTTCTTTCTGTAAAAAGCTTTCAGAAAACTGAACATGCTCCAATTATTTGCTTTTCCGGGCCTCCTGGGGTCGGCAAGACTTCATTAGGTAAATCGATCGCAGAATGCCTTGGTAGAAGTTTTTTTAGGATTTCTATTGGTGGTGTGCACGATGAATCGGAACTGAGAGGACACCGCCGAACGTACGTTGGCGCACTCCCAGGGAGAATTATTCAAGCAATTCATAAGACAGGCACCCTCAACCCCGTCATTGTTATCGACGAAATCGATAAAATTGGCTCGGCTGGACGAGGTGACCCATCTGCTGCATTGCTTGAAATTCTTGATCCGGAGCAAAATGCTTCTTTTTATGACAACTACCTTGGCGTACACTTTGATCTTTCAAAAGTGATGTTTTTAACAACATCTAACGACCTCCATCAAATCCCTGGGCCACTCAGAGACCGTATGGAAGTTATTGAATTATCGGGCTACACCACCGACGAGAAAGTCAAAATTGCCAAACATCATCTTGCCCCAAAAGCAATTGAAATGTCGGGCCTTGCTGACAAAGGGATTACCTTTGAAGATAACGTATTACGCGAGCTTATTACCTCATACACGCGAGAATCTGGGGTAAGAACTCTCGGACGCTACATTCAAACACTCTGCTCAAAATTCGCACGATCACTTGTCGAAACCAATAACCCAATAGTATTCACTAAAGAAAATCTCTCCGAGTTCTTGGGGCCACGCAAGATTTCGTTCGATAAAAACATCACGCGCAACCGCATTGGGGTAACCAATGGACTTGCATGGAGTCCCTTTGGAGGGGAAGTATTGCAAGTGGAAGCCGTTCTTATGCCGGGCTGCGGAAAGTTGATTTTAACAGGTCAACTTGGAGAAGTTATGCGTGAATCTGCTCAAGCTGCGGTAAGCTACATCCGCTCGCGATCAGACTCGCTCGGAATTAGCAAAAATCTTTTTGCCGAAACCGACTTGCATATTCACCTTCCCGCAGGCGCAGTACCAAAAGACGGGCCTTCTGCAGGTATTACACTCATTTCATCAATTCTATCTGTTATGACGCAACGCCCGATTAATGGAACGTTTGCCATGACAGGCGAAGTTGATCTGCAAGGTGGAGTACTCGCTATTGGAGGGCTGAAAGATAAGATTCTAGCTGCAAAACAGCACGGAATGACCAATATCATCATCCCAGCCCAAAATGCTCACGATCTTGAAGGGTTAGGCGACATTCTTGATAACATCAAATTCCATTTGGTTTCTCATGTGGATGAAGTTGTTGCGCATGTACTGCTAGCACCCGTCCAAGCATAATCCACAGGGGTTGTAGGCATAAAAACCTACAACCCCCTCTCTTTCGCCTACTTTCTTAGGGTCTGCTCTATGGTCTCTCGCTACAAAAAAGTGGGGTTTCTTTGCATTTTTTTGCTTCAACCCACCCCAACGCAATGCGGAATTACATCAGCCGCATGGACAATGTTAAGATTTCTGGGGGGCTCGGGAAAAACAGGAATTGCAGGTTTTTTCCAAAAATGGGGGCAGCAAGTTGCTCTAACAGCAGCCACAACCCTGGTAGTCACAGAGCTTTGCAGCCAAGCGCGCAAA
>JBEITS010000037.1:0-8717 GCA_040374805.1 Campylobacterota bacterium
GTGGAATTATAAACTTTGCATCCGGATTGTATTTGTTGGCCAATGCAACCGATTGGTAGGAGGCAAATGCGAGAGGGACGATGCGGTTGGCAAAAAGAAGCGCAATATTAGTATCGCTATAAAGCTCAACATGTTGTTTTTGTTTTGCAAGCTCTGCGCAAATCGCAAAAAGTTCTTTTTTGGTGAGAGTTTCTGTAGAGAATCCAAGCCCCAGTGCGCCCATAAGAATAAGACTTCTTGGATCATCTGAAACGCAAATCTTGTACGGTAAGGGCTGAAAAATTATTGACCACGAAGGAATTCCAGGAAAAGGGAGTTGCTTCGTGTCTACGCCTAATCCAAAAAGTGCCCAAGAAAAAGGTATAGAAGTTGGTTCAGGGTTTTCTGTCTTAAACATTGGATGAAGTTTTTGATAATTAGGGATAAGACTTTTTGACAAAGGGCTGACAATTTTTGTGCGTTCAAGTTCTGGAATGAGATATTCGGGGATGCACACAGCATCGTATGCGTTGTTTTCATCGTTAAGGTAGGTACACATCTCTGCATCGCCTTCAACATGGCGAGCATGAACTGTAATTCCCGTTTCTTCGGTAAAGCCGCGGAGCATTTCAATTGAAACAACTTCAGGAAATATGATGATGTTGAGCGATTGAGAATTTTTAGGGACAAATCTCATGAGTGGAGGAATCCACAGCATTGCTGCAAGTAAGCCGATATACGCAGCAATTACTGAAATTCTTACTTTGTGTTTTTGTAAAAATGAAAAAAGATAGTTATTTTCGAGCATTTTCAGTGGTTTCGTTCAATTTTCTTTGTATAACAAAAAGACTCAAAAGGAGGAGCATGCTTGCAAGAATCATGGATGCAGAGAGCGCACTTAAAACAGGAGAACTTTGTGTTCGTTGATGCGAAAAAATGTACAAAGAAAGTGTTTCAATTTCATTCCCTGCGCAGAAAAATGAAATAAAAAAATCATCTAAAGAGATGGTGAACGCCATAAAAGCAGCCGTAATAAGAGCGGGCGTTAGCAAGGGTAAAATAATTTTTTGTGTTGTGTAGAGGTAATTGGCACCTAAATCGAGTGATGCTTCGATAAGTCGAGCATCAATTTCTTGCATGCGTGTTCTAATAATGGGAATTACAAAAACAAGGCCAATTGCGGTGTGTCCAACAATAAGACTTGTAAAACCGCAGGTGAGCCCCAAAAATTTAAACAAGCTTAAAACAGAAAGCGCTAAAACGATATCTGGCGTAAAAATATTGGGATAAAAAAGTGCATCAGCAAAATAGATTTTTTTGCGAACCGTTCCAATCACAAAGGCTGCACCAAGCACAATACTAAGAGCGGTTGAGGACAGTGCAATAATGAGTGAATTTGCAACTGCTTGGGCTATTTCGGGTGACTGAAAGAGTTCATAGTACCAATTTGTGGTAAAGCCTTCCCATTTCGATGCAAGGGGTGAACCATTGAAAGAATTAACGATTAAGACAACCAAGGGCAAATAGATAAAAAGGTATATGCCGCAAACAAACAGCATATACAGAATGTTTCTAACGTGTGACTGACTTTTTACCATATTACTCACTCACTGGAACGTGCTGCTTGGGTTTATAAGAAAGGATAAAGGCAAGTAATCTATAAAGCACAATGCAGAGCGCAAGTGTTGCAATAAGTGCTGAAATTCCAAGCACAGTGAGTGCAGCTCCTTGAGAATACTCTCCCGATACTAAGTATTTGTGCACAATGTTTCCGCCCCAGAGCGAGTAATTTGCACCACCTAAAATCTCAATCGCGGCATATTCGCCGAATGCAGGCACGCAAACAAGTAGAATTCCATTAATAAGTCCATTGCGTGAGAGAGGTACAATAACGCGTAAAAAAGTTTCAAATGTTCCAGCACCTAGGTCGGCAGAGGCTTCAAGTAATTTTTTATCGATGCTTGCAAGGGAAAGATAGATGGGTAAAACCATAAACGGCAAAAAGCAGTAAACCAAACCTAGAAGAATTGCGGGCTTATTATTAAGAAGGTGGAGCGGTTGCGAGGTTATGTGAAGCTTATAGATGAGTGAGCTGATAGGTCCGTTTTTTTGTAAAAGTATGAACCACCCATAGACTTGGGTGATGATGTTTGTCCACGATGGGATAATAAGAAGTAGTAAGATTGGAAGCTTGTTTTTGGTGAGAATGAATGCAATAAAATAAGCCAGCGGATACGCAATAAGAATGCAAAAAAAAGTTGTAATACATGAAAAAAACAAAGAATTTCCAATAGCTTTAAGGTACATAGAGCTGCACATCGCGGTGTAGTTTTTAAGCCCTAGTGCCCATGTGCCTGTATCGGTATGCTCTAAAAAGCTAAAGCAAAGAACTGAAGATAGGGGTATCAGAACAAAAAAAACTTGCCACAAAAATGCAGGCGTAGAGAAAAAAGCCAACCATTCTTTGTCTATGTATTTCTTAATCCACATCACTAATTCTCCAGTACAACAACGTCTTCTTTGGCGAAATAGAGGTTTACCAAATCGTCGTAGTTGATTGTTTCTTCTGGGATATGGTCTTCATTTTGTTTAAAAACTTTTATGACGTGTTGGGGGCTTACCTGAATATCAAAGACTGTTGAGTGGCCTTGATAGAGAATGTTTTTTACGGTGCCCGTAAAATTATTCTCAAAGTCTGTAAGACGTTTCTTGGTGATACGAATTTTTTCTGGTCGGATGCTGATAAATGTTCTTGCTCCCGGCATGAGCCAGTTGCGTTTGTGGTGGATAAAAACTCGGATGGCGCTTAATCCATCAGGCGTAATTTCAAATTCGTGGTGCTTATCGCCCAGGTGCAAAATGCCGTCAATAATATTTGTTGTTCCCACAAAATTGGCAACAAAGCGTGACACAGGAAATTCATAAATGTTTTTTGGGGTACTGAGTTGTTCAATCCGTCCATGAAGGTTCAAAATTGCCATTCTATCGGCAACCGTCAAAGCTTCTCGCTCGTCGTGCGTGATGTAAATAAAGGTTGTACCCAATTTTTCTTGCAGATCGATGAGTTCCAAGAGCATTTGTTCTTTAAGGCGCTGGTCGAGTGCTGCAAGAGGTTCGTCGAGCAATAAAACTTCGGGTTCTGCAACCAATGCGCGCGCTAATGCTACTCGTTGTTGCTGTCCGCCAGAGATCTGGCTAATAAACTTTTGTTCGTGACCCGAAAGATAAACCGTTTTGAGCATCTGAGATACTTTGTCGGCAATAATATCGTTATTAAAGCCGCGCACTCGCAAGGGATATGCAATATTTTCAAAAACAGAAAGATGTGGAAATAGCGCGTAATTTTGAAAAACGGTATTAATTTTGCGTTCGTAAATCGGAGTATGTGTAATGTTTTTCTTATCTAAAAAAATATTACCCGAGTTAACGGCTTCAAGTCCGGCAATAAGACGTAATATGGTGGTTTTTCCGCAGCCACTTGGTCCAAGGAGTGCAAAAAATTGTCCTTGAGGGATATCAAGCGTTAAACCATCAACCACCAAGTCGTTGCCATAAAATTTTGTTACTTGCTCAAGCCGTAAGCTACCCATCGTACTCCGATACAACCTAAATTAATTAATGGCTACAATCGTGCTCACAAGCTTTGGTTGTGAATGCGCGTGCACAAACTGTTGGTACAATCACGTCAGAGATTATACAGGGAATAATAACGGACACCAAAAGTACAACAAAAATGATGCCCATGCCGTGTTTAAGGTCGCTAAATCCATGGCTAATTAAATACAGAAAAGATGCTAATGCGCTGATAAATGAATGAGAAAAATGCGATGCAACAGCATGGTTCATAAGATCGTCACACTTCTTAGAATGGCTCAGAAGGAGCCCGTTCAGGATTCCTGTGACTAAGAAAGGCAGAATAGAGCCAAGATGGCTTTTAAAGCAAAGATGCAATGTTACATTAAGCCCAAAGACCTGGCTTCCCCAATAAGGGAGAAAAACGTCAGACAATGTGCAGAATACAGCGGGAACAACAGCTCCCAAGAAAGCTGCGCCAAGAGCACTTTCGGAATATTTTCTAAAGGCAAGAACTACCGATGATGCGGCAAATAAAATATGGATGTAATGCAATGTATGAAACAGGGAGCTTGCATTCTTAGCAAAAAGTGGGCTTGGTGGGGTGCAAAAAAGAAGAAGGCTTACAAGAATCATGCTTGCTGCAACGGCCAGAATCCCATAAGGCGTGTGACAGACGAGTTCGGCTTTAAGAAGTTCCCATAGAACTGCGGGTTGAGGGGTGTTTTTATTCATGAAAAACCTTTCTAAATGCGTGGTTTTGTTACCGCAAGGATGCCTGAACGGTAATCATGCTCTAGGGCTAAGAAAAGCACGATTAGGAAATATGTCAAATCTTTTTGGGCTAGAGAAGCTTCAAGGTGGAGTGTTTTTACTGTTTTTGAGGATTAAAAAGAACCATCAAATGATAGGTGCCAATTATAGGCGTGTTCTTCGGGGTAGCTGCGTTGAAGCTTCCAGCCAATATCGAATTTAATAATGCCAACAGGCGTGTAGAGCCTTGTTCCTACCCCCAACGTTCGGTATCGGCGTGTAAAGAGCTCGTGAACCGAATTTTGCGATAAAGCGCCTAAATCGTGGAAAAATTGTAATTCAGCATTCCGATTGATGCGGTAGCGGAGTTCGAGGTTGATTTGCAGCATGCCTCGGCCGCCTTGAACGGTGTACCCCGTTTCTCCGTTACGCATTGTATAGGTTCCCAGTGGTGGGAGGGTGTCGCGTGAATATCCGCGAATGGTATCTGCGCCACCTAGGTAAAAGCGGTCGTTAGGGTGGATCGATGCAAAAGCTCCATCAGAAAAAAGATGTCCGCAGCGTAGCGTTAAAATGATTCCTAGGTTCCGGTGAAGGTTTTTAGCAAAACGTTGTCTAAATATGCCTCGAATGGCGGGTGAGTTTCCGTGACTTATGATGGGAAACGAAAATTTGAGCTCTGCAAAAGTTTCTAGTCCTTCAGACATCGTTTTTCTTTCGTCGATTGATATTTTTTTATACATGGGAGTGAAATACACAAAAAAGAGCTCTTTTTCTGTAAGTGCGCTATCAAGATCCATGTTTCCGTAATGCCTAATAAGACGCGAGTGGTCTATGCCTGCAGACCATCCTATCTGCGGTTCGTTGAGCGAGAGTGGTTGGTAGGCCGAGACACGTATCCCCGAACGGCGCTCCAATGCTGCTTCGATGGGCTCGCATAAGTTAAGCATGTAGCGATGGCTTTCAGTGCTAATGAGCACGGAGTTGAGTTGGTTGGTTCCAAAGAGGTCGGGGACGCTGTATTGCGCCGCCATGAGTTGCTCATTGGTATCTGCTTGCGCTGTCATAGAGAAAATGTCTGCCTTGTTTAAGGGGTTTTTTATTAAATATGTTCCTGCGAGCCGGATGGCGCTTGCTTCTTCTAAGAAAGGAGCATCGCTAGAGGCAAACATTCCAATTTTCAGACGAGCTTCGTAAGGGTCATCATCCAGGATGTTGGCAATAATATGTTTGGGGCTTTTATGGTGTGTGAGTTGGTGAGGGGTGAGTTGCACATGCTCGAAAATCCCAAGGTGGTGAAGTCTGCTTCGGGCTCGGTCTACTTTTTTCTGGTCCCACAACGTACCTTCTTCGAGCTGACAATTTTTAAGGATGTTTTTAAAGGGAAGTTTTGAGTAGCCCTGGGTGACGATTTTGCCAAAGCGAACTTGATCTCCGGGGTTAATTTTGCATGACATTGAAAGATTCGAGATAGAGCTTGATTGTGTTGTCTGTAAGGGCGTTAATGTGCAATCTACAGAGGCGTACCAGTATCCATTTTGGTAGAGCTCGCTGAGTAATGATCGTCTTGTTGAGGTGATAATGTGAGGATCGAAGGGAATGTTTTGGTGTGCTTCTGGGTGAAATGCTGTTTTAAAATGAGGTGGTTGGCCTATGTGTGTGACGGTCATTTTCTCAAGGATTCTTTGAGTTCCGGGTGCAACGCAAATATCTAAAATGCATGTTTGCGGGGCAGATTTTGGGATTAAGATTTTTGTTCGTTTGATTTTGCAGTCCCAAAACCCTTGTTTTATGGCAGTTGAAACAATTTTTTGTAAGCGTTCTTTAATAAAAAGATCTGTGCATTTGCTGGAAAGGCCTATTTTGCAGAGGCTCATAACGGCTCCGCTTAAGGGCCGTTTTTTGTCGTCATGGATAATAATTTGAGTAACGTTGAGGGGGTGTCCTTCGTCTATAGACACTAAAATTGTATCATTGGTTGGTAAGATCTCTATGTTTGCTTTCCAAAAGCCGTTTGTCTGATAGAGCAATTTTAGTTGGTGCTTTATTGTAGCGCTTTTAAGTCCCCATTTTTGTTCTGTTTGTGCGATAAGCGCGTTAAAAATTTCTCTTTGGGTGCAGGCACGGTTGCCTTGAACTATAAAGCGTGGCGTAGAATGGGTGATAACAAATATCACTTTGACTTTTCGTGTATCTTTATTCGCAACAATTTTTACGTGTATTTTGGGGTTGAGAAAACCAAGATTAATCAGGTTTTCTCGTATTTTTTTTGTCCATGTTTTGAGTATGGATTGGGTGTATTGATATCTATGAACGAGTGGGTTGAAAATATTGGTAAGAGCGACTTGGATGTCTTTTGTATGCTCTTCTTTTGACTGGTACGTGGGCATGTTAAGCGCATATTGAATGTTTTGGATAAAAAACCGAGGTCCTGTGTCGAGGTTGATTGTTACTTTGACCGTGTGAGAGTCTTCATTTTTTGAGATAGAGGATGTTACTCCTCCGTTAAGAAAGCCTTCTGAAATTAACCTTGCCTTAATTGCTTTTATTGATGCTTGGTGCTGTGCGAGTGAGAAAATTTCACCAGCTTGCAGGCTGTAAAGGCTTTCATATTGAGTTTTGTTTGTGAGGATTCCGCGAATTTTTACTCGCTTAAGGATGATGTTTGGTTCTAGCGAGCAAACAATCGTGTGGCAGTTGGTTGTTGGATTGAGCTGTGTTGTAAGAGAAAAACTTTTGAATCGTTTTTTGATACTTAACGTATCACGAGCTTTCTGAAGATCATCTTCTGTGTATGTTTTGCCAATGTGAATGTCGGTTAGATACGAAAATTCTTCTATATCCATGGTGTTCTTGCTTTGTAAAAGTATGTTTTCTACAAAATAAGAGGGTGCGATGATGCTGTTTGCTTTCCCGCATGAAAAAGCTGCGACAATCAAAAGCAGGCATTGAATCACGGGGGTGGCAAGCATTGATACCATTACGAAAAAAGAGAGAAATATGCGTCATTTTACTATGTAAGTACGTTTTTGGGTAATGACATTTTTGTTTTTTTTAGTTCTCAGGCTTGTTTTTTTAGCATTGCCTGAGAACTAAAAAAATATTTGAAGTGCTGTGTTATTCTTCGTCACCAATAAGCCTGAAAACGTTGCGGAAATTTTTTGGGGCTGTATTAGATTCAACATTAACGTCTTCGATAGATGACTTTTTTGTTCCTTCATAGATTGCGTCTATGAGAGAATCTAATTTTTCACTTTCGCCCGCAGCATACACAATCACAGTGCCATCATCGGCATTTTCTACTGTACCTTCAAGGCGAAGTGTTTCAGCTGTATTTTGAATATGTTGTCGTAATCCAACTTTTTGGACTACTCCGCTAACAGTAATTTTTAGGCTCCTCTTCACGATTTCCCCCCCCTGAAGAAGCTGTGCCATAGTAACGGCTCTGACTTTAACAGAGTGGAGATTCGCGAGTCAAAAGACTGTTTAAGGAGAGAGTTTTTTATAGAGTTTGATGTGCTGATTTACCATTGTTTCGATCTTGAAGGCTTCAAGATCGTCATTGTGTGATGCGAGTTGGTTGTAGTAAGCACAGTCTGAGTAGCATTTTTGTAGGCAGGCAAGAAAGCTCTCTTTATCGTATTGAGCAACAAGAAATCCGTTTTGGTTGTTGAAAATAATGTCTTTTATGCCTCCCGTGTTGTAGGCGATAACAGGCAACTTGAAAAGTCGTGCTTCTACCGTTGCGCAGGGGAGCCCTTCCCACAGTGATGTCAGTGCAAAGACATCCCAGCGTGCAAGCCAGGGAGCTATATCAGATTGCCACCCTGCAAACGTTATGAGGTCAGCAACTCCTTGTTCTTTGGCGAGATTTTCGAGCTTTTCTCGTTGTTGGCCATCACCTAGAATTTCAAGCCGAGCGTTGGGTGTTGTTGTTTTTACAAATGCACTAAAAATTTTAATGAGATCTTGCAGGTTTTTTTGTGGTTTGAAGCAGCTTGTTGTTCCAATAATAAATGGACGTTCATC
Source organism: Campylobacterota bacterium (assembly GCA_040374805.1). GTDB lineage: Bacteria > Babelota > Babeliae > Babelales > VHBT01. The sequence continues at coordinate 8,335 of JBEITS010000037.1, forward strand.
TTCTCCAAAAATTCTTATAGGTCGTGTAAATGTATTGTTTGGTCTGGTAAATGCAGATGCGCGGATGATTGAATGATTGTTTTTAAAGCCTGGCAAAAGCTTATTGCCAGTTTTTAGATCGGAACTTGAGACTACAATAAAATGGCTGGTGATAAGCGCTGTTAGCCATTCGCAGCAAAAAATAAGGAACCAAAGAATTTTGTTTTGGTGCTCATGAAATGCAAATCCATGAACGGTATGAACAATACTGTCTGCGCGTGCAAAAAAGGCAGCCCAACGCCCAAGGATGCCAGCTTTGGTGCTGTGTGTGTGAACAATGAGTGGTTTTTGTGAGGTGGACTTAAGTGCTTTAAGAATTGTAATGAGATTAAAAAAAGCGCGAA
>JBEITS010000111.1:0-2986 GCA_040374805.1 Campylobacterota bacterium
GTTTTTTAGGGTGCTTTGATGCGTCTTTCTCAAAAAATTGCCTGCGGATTTGGCAGCATCAGCAGCTCAGCTTAAAGAAGAACTTGCTACGATAAATTATAAAACGGCTGGTCGTGTAGATAACGAAAAGCTTGCCGAATATCTAAGCGTTCTTCTTGATTTTTATAACGATCTGGGAAAAAAAGAGGGCATTACAACATAATTTTATATGCATAAAAAATGATTTCGGGGGCAGAATGTGCCCCCGTTTTTATTGAGCATTATCTATAAAAAGCAGAAAAACTTATAAATTCGCTATTTTAGCGCTACGCTGGCGGCGTCGTTCATGTTGTGCCTCGTGGACATTGTTATGAAATTAATTCGCGCGTTTGTTTTTGCTGCATGCATCGCGGCAGGTGCAGTCGTTTTTTTGTTGTACAATCAAGCTTCCCCGTCAGACACACTCGTGTTTACAAGTTATCCAAAACGTGTTGTTCACGATAAAAAGATGCATGATGTGTATTTTGCTGCGCGCGATGGCAAACAACTTTTTTATCGTTTTTTGCCGCATGATCATGCTGAGCAATTGATTGTTTTGTTGCATGGTTCAACGTATCACGGATCCTACCTTACCCCACTTGCCGAACACCTTCAGCTGTGTGGTGATATTTGTATTCCCGATCTGCGTGGACATGGCAAATCAGCCCCTCCTGCGGGGACGTGCAGCTACATTGGCCAGCTAGAAGACGATCTTGCAGATTTAATTAAGCACCTGCAGAAGGACTACAAAAAAATAGTACTTATTGGCCATTCAAGTGGTGGTGGTTTTGCGATTCGTTTTGCTTCAGGAAAAAATAAAAAACTTGTTCAGTCTCTTATTTTGCTTTCGCCTGCTATTGTCACAGCACCAACAATGAATACCGTGGGTGCGCGTTCTTGGGCTCACCCGAAGATGATTAAAGTGGGTGAACTACTTGCGCTTAATGCGCTGGGGATTACGCGTTTTAACACAACGCCGGTGATTACCTTTAATAAACCTCCAGAGTATTGCGATGGAACAGAAACCTTAACATACGATTATAACCTGATGGTCTCTCTGCACCCTCGTATCCCCTATAAAAAAGATCTTGAGGCTGTTGCAAGCCGATCTGTGGTTTTGGTGGGGGAAGAGGATGAAATTAATAAACCACACGCATTTGAGCTTCTTTTTCCTAAAGCATCGGTAACACGTATTCCTGGGTGCAGGCATTTGGATATTGTTGAAAACAAGCAGGTCATAGAAAAAATCAAAAAACTTTTGTCATAAAAGAGAAACTATAGCTTTGTAGATCGGCTAGTCGGAAAATGTTTTCAGCTTGAATATGCTTTTTAACCCCTTTATATGTTTTTAGGAAAAAGGTTCTTCTTTGTTCAGGGGCTCTTTGTTAAGCGTCATTTCTCGATTATCATTTTAGGATGGTTAAAAGTCCTTGATGAAAAGAGATTATGAAGATTTTGAGCGGTATTAAAAAGATTGTTGTTGCGCTGTTTTTAACAGTTTTTGTGAATGTTTCTGCACATCCTTTCTTGAGTGATGTTGCTCCTGTTGCCAAGGATATTGATGGTGTAGCTGTTGTATGGGTGCAGGCCGATGTAGCTCAAAAAGCTACCAAAACCCTTAATCTTTCCGCTCGAGAAGTGCTCTTTTTAAAGATTCATGCGCGTAAGAGCGTCTCTCAAAGAAACCTTTTTGGTTCTAAAAATTGTTTTACAGATGAGCTCTTGGCCCTTCTGAGAGCAAAAAAAGCATCTGTTTTGTTGGTAAAAGCACCTAATGCCGATGATTCTTTTGTTCTTCAATTAACTTTTGATGAAAAAGGGACTTCTTCTCATGCGATTTACGCAAAAAACGAGAAGATTCAGGCGTGGGTGCTCCCCGCGTTTGCAGCTTGCTGTAAGCACTCTCGCTTGCCTGTGGCTGGTGTTCCTCTGTGGATGAAGGCAGCGGGTGCTGGCGTTGGTCTTGCCGGCATTGCAGCGGCCGTTGGGGTGCCCAAATTAAGAAATAATCTTTCGTCTCAAAGACGAGCTGAGCTTAATAAAGCTCCCCTGCCCCTGGTTGGCGATTGTTCTTCGGCTCCGCATGGAGCGCCGGTTCCGACTGCGCCTGTTCAAGGTGGAGGGGTTTTTGCCCCCGTTATGCCGCCTGTTATGCCTGTAATAGATGTTTTCCGAAAAGATTCTTCTCTGCGGGGTGGATTTTCTTCTGCTCAAGGCCCATCAGATGCCAACTCTCCATTTCGTGCATCTCGCCCGCCAACGCCACCTTCAACACTAGCGCTTTTGGCGCATGGGCCAAGCCGTGGGCAGCTTTCTCGGGCTGGTGCTGGAAGTAGTGCTCGGGAAAGCGTTGCTCCTCGAATAGTTACAGAGTTAGATCAATTTTTTCCTTTGGGCAGCAATCCGCCTGATTTTTTGAGGCTATCGCCTCGCCCACATGTTGATGTCCCAAGTTCTTACCAAGATGGCGGCAGAATGCATGGTTTTGCTCGATTGGTGCTTATAAAACTCGCAAATCTTATGCATCTGCGTGAAAGCCAGGTGTGTTTTGTGAGTACCTTAAAAGATGGAAAATTAGATTCTAGATGGAATATTAACCCAGGAGTTGATTTGGTTGTTGTTGAAGCTCACAGCAGAGATGCGTTTGAGGGGTTGCGGAATGGTACAACTATTTTTTCTGCGCAGTCTCGCGCGAGTTTAAAGGTTGTTGTAATTCCTTTTTCTGCCTTTGATAATCCTGCATATGAGTTGTATTCATGGGAGCTCGCAAGAAATAATTGGGTAGTTGCCGTTGTTGATGATGGTTCGAAAAAATATTCGCTAGAAGAATCGCCAGAGGCGTTTATAAACCTTTTCAAGGGCTCGTGTCCGTATGCCTTACTTATTAGTCCCGAGGATGGGGGTAATTTGAAGGTATGGTGGAATGAGGGTACGAATATTTTGTGGAGCATGCGTGAGATAAATGATA
>JBEITS010000017.1:0-12517 GCA_040374805.1 Campylobacterota bacterium
AACAATCCACAGAATGTCACAATGGCGCTTGGTCGCTAAAAAGTGTTGTTTTTTCAATTATTTTGCGCTCTATTGCTATTCTGCTTGTAAATTTATCTAAAGAAATAGCGTCATTAAGGGAAATGTTTCCGATGGCGGTTCGTGTTAGCTCGTATACCGTGGCAACGGTTTTTCCTCTTTGGGCAATGTCATTTGCTAGGCTGCGGATATACGTTCCCTTAGAAACTTCTGCCAGAAAGGTAACAAAGGGTGGATTTGTTTCAATCACATGAAATTTAAGAATTTTGCAGATTTTGCTTCTTTCTTTTGCTACCGCATTCAGCGTTTCTTCGTCGAGTGATCCTGCTCGCGCGATTCTATGGAGGGCTTGGCCGTTTAGCTTCACATTAGAATAAATGGGTGGGGCTTGAGTGTATTCTGGCATTAATTCGGCTGCCCATGCGGAAAAGTTAATGAGGGTGGGGACGTCTGCTTGTTGCGTTACCGTTCCTGTAAGGTCGAGTGTGTCGGTAAGTTCTCCCAATTTTGCTTTTACCAGATATGTTTTGCTCAAATCGAGCGCGGTGTTGAGCATTTGGGTGCCTTTGCCAATTCCAATCATCAGTAGTCCTGACGCAAAGGGGTCTAGTGTGCCTCCATGGCCGATCTTAGTTTTTGGGGGAAGAAGGGTTTTAAGGTGTCTGATGCAATCAAATGAGGTTATTCCGGCTGGTTTGTTAACAAAAAGTAGGCCATTCATACGCGATATAAAATATTTTTTAATAGTGGACTAATGCATGGTTATCTAGCATGACATGGTTGCGATTGAGCGCAAGATTATCGCTGGTATTGCTGTGGTCAAAAGTTGCATCGCGTGATAATTTGTAACAGTTTTAGCGCAATGCCTGATGGGCTTGGTTTTATGTGGAGTTTTTAAGAATTATGAATCGTGGTTTTATTGGGCGTTTTTTAGACACCTTTTTTTCACTGCCCGTGTTGCTGGGTCTTCTCACGATGTTGGGATTTCAGTATTACTTTGCAAGTAATGCTACAAAGCAGGTTGTAAGGCCGCATTTTAACCGTGATATCCATTTTGTGGAGCATAAAATTCGCCACGACCGCGAGCTCGTGTGTGCCGAAACGGATTTATGTGAATATGAGTTTTCAACGGTTGGGGCGGTTCTTGTTGGCTCTACGTTCAAAAAACATTTGGGGCAAGATAATGTTCCGCTGCGAACGGTTCATGAACGAGGCCAATTTGAGCGAGATCAAGGGGTGTTCTTGCTTGCTTTAGAAGAAAAAACTCCGCTGGATTATGTGCTTGATGCGCAAAAAAATATTGAAGGTGGTGTTGAAGTTAGTTTTTCTACGGAAACCCTTGATAAGCAATGGCGAATCGGAAAAACATTTAGAATGTACAACGACTCGTATCGAGTAGATGTTATTTTGTCATTTGTCCCCCTTAAATCAGAAGTAGAGCCTCTTGTTCCTCGTTTGTTTGTTCCAGGGCCATTCTTGGGTGAAATTGATAAGGATAAGTTGGAGGGAATTGTTCAGCCTTTGGGTGATGGTCGTGTTGAGCGTTTTGCGGATATTACAGATGAATCTGATCGCTGGTGGAATGCGCCTGCTATTGCTGGGGTTGAAGATAAATATTTCATGCATGCGCTTATTGGATATGAGCCAGGTTTTTTGAAGCATGTCTTTTACAAGAAAACAACAAGCGCATCGGCCGCTACTTCGGCAACAACGAATGCGTCTAAGCGCGCTCCTGTGACAACGGGACTTTCGGTTGTTTTAGAGTGTGTTCCTGTGGGAGAGCAGTCTGAAGTAGAGCTAGATTGGTACTTTGGGCCAAAAACGCTTCGTTCAATGGAAAAAGTTGATGAGCGCTTGGGTGCGTTCTTGTCGCTTGGCTGGTTTTCGTTTATTGGACGATTTCTTTTGAGTGCCTTAGAAAGTTTGTATGAGTATCTGGGTAATTATGGTTGGGCTATTATTGTTTTAACTCTTATTATCCGAATTCCTCTTATTCCGTTTTTTATGTATTGCAAGCGTAAGGCTGCTAAAGCAGATAATGTTACGCGTAAATATGCCCATGAAATTGCGGGAATTAATGCGAAATACAAAGATGATGCAATTATGCGTCAGGATGAAATTTCGAAGTTCTATGAAGCTCGTGGGACTTCATCTATGGGAGCCATGTATGCTATGGTTCCGCAGCTGTTAATGATTCCCGTTTTTGTTTCGTTATTTGGTCTTTTAAACAACGCTGTGTCTTTGTATAACGCGCCGTTTATGGGTTGGATTACAAATTTAGGTGCCTCAGATCCTTATTATATTATTCCTCTTGTTATGGCTGCGGGTTTGGTTGTGCAACAGTATTTTGCTCCAACCAATGGTCGTGAATCGTACGTTATGAAGATTGTGCTTCCGGTGATTATGTTTGCATTTTTGTGTCGTTTTCCTGTTGGCATGTTGCTGTATTTCCTTGTAGCTCGCGGCATTGAAATTGTTGAAGACATTATTAAAGCCAAGATTTGGAGCGTATAAATTATGGTCCAACACCCACTTCCATCGTTCAGAAGACTTGTTGCTCAGTTACAGAAGGTTCCGTACCTTGCGTCTAAGCATGTGTACAGGGTTGCTGCGTATATTTTGACGAGCAAATCTGAAATTGTTGATGAGTTGTGTGGTGCTATGGCTGACGCTCGGGAAAATATTGTTAATTGTTCTGAGTGCTGTAATTGGACAGAAAATGCGACGGTTTGCGCTGTGTGTGCAGATCGCTCGAGAGATCGTTCAATTGTGTGCGTTGTTGAGCAATGGTACGATTTGTTTGCTATTGAGCGTGTAGGAATTTATCGGGGCGTTTACCATGTTCTTGGTGGCGCCCTGTGTCCATTAGATGGTATTGGGCCGGCAGATTTGTCGATTGATCATCTAATTCATCGGTTGGATGGTTCGGTTAAGGAAATTATTTTTGCAACCAATCCAACGCCCGAAGGGGAGGCTACCGCGGGGTATGTTGCTTCGTTGGCCGCGCAAAAAGGAGTCTTTTTGTCAAAGTTTGCTAGTGGCTTGCCGACCGGTTCTTTGCTCGAGTTTATGGATAAAGTTACGATTCATCAGGCGTATATTGGTCGCCGACCGTTTTAGGGCTTAATTCTTTGGCGCCTAATTGTTTTACAGACGCCAAGCCGAGTATTCTGGCAACTAAGACAAAATTTATTCTGGGTAAAGGAGCGGGCTATGAAGTCGATTGTTGAATGGGCTGCGGGGAATAGAGAGCGCGTTATTCAGTCGGTTGTAAAAACACTTCCTGCTGTTGATGAGCATTGGGTTATTGTTCTTGTTAATGATTTTGAATCACATCGTGAGCGTTTTCGCTCTGAAAGTTCTTTTTTTTATCTAACGGGCCTTTCTGAGCCGGGCATTATGGTGTGCATTTATTCTGATGGCAGAACCATTGTGTATCGGCCCAATTATTCAACCGATAGAGAGGTTTGGACGGGCGTTCGCTTTTCGCCTCAGGCCGTTGGTTTTGATTCTGAGGCTTTCTTGGGCGAAAAGGTTCCAGGGTATTCTATTAATGCCGCTTTCCAGCCAGCGTATTATTCAAATGTTGGCAAAGATTTGGCAGATTTTTTGGCCGATGAGCAGGGCATGCTTTTTGTGATTCATGATAAAGATGGCAATCGCTATCGCGCCCAATCTGAACTTATCAGCGCACTGGTTGATACGTTTGGGATTTCGTACCGTGAGGTGAGGGATATTTCCCCCGTTGTTCACGCATTCAGGCGAGAAAAGTCTGTAGATGAAATTTCTTTGATGTATGATGCTGCGCAAATCACGATTGCTGCTCAAATGTTTGCAACCAAGGCGATTCGGTCGGGCATTTACGAATATGAGCTACGTGGAGCTGTTGAATCTGTTTATATGATGTTAGGGTGTGAGCGTCCGGCTTTTCCAACGATTGTTGGTTCGGGCATTAATTCAACACGTCTTCATTACACGCAAGCTACATCTCAGTTGTGCGATGGGGATCTTGTGCTGATTGATTGCGGTGTTGAATATAACATGTACGCTTCCGATATTACGCGCACATATCCGGTTTCGGGTCTTTTTACGCCGCGTCAAAAAGAAGTCTATGAACAGGTTTTGCGTGTGCAACAAGAGCTCGAGCGGTTAATTAAACCGGGTTTGTTTTTGCGCAACTCTCAGGCCCCTGAGCTTTCGATTCATCATATTGCCGTGAAAATGTTTGCAGAGGCGGGGCTTGAAAAATATTTCCCACATTCGATTGGACATTTCTTGGGCTTGGATACGCATGATGTGGGCGATTACTTGATTGCGCTTGCTCCTGGTGATGCTTTTACCTTAGAGCCCGGCCTTTATATTCCCGAAGAGCGCATTGGTGTGCGTATCGAAGATGATTATGTGTTGACAGAAGATGGGCTTGTGTGTCTGAGCGATACGCTTCCTAAGGAAGTTGAAGAGGTTGAAGAACTTCTCTTGGCTGCAGCCGAAGCGACTTCTTAATTTGACCGAACTCTACTCTTTGATTACCATATCTGAATGTACCGGCCTTTAAAGGCGCAGCTCTTTTGTGCTTGCCGCCCTAAGGTATCTGTAGTGCGACGAGTCGGCGGCGCATTTTTTAGGTTTTTTGAAGGAATTACTCGATGGATTTGAATAAAACATCTGTGGATATGAATAAAACGTTCTTTTTGCACAGAGAAGATAGAGCTCCTCAATGGCACGTTGTGAGTGCTAAAGGCAAAGTTCTTGGTCGCCTTGCAACAGAAGTTGCAGACATTTTGCGTGGCAAAGATCGTCCAACCTACACATCTCATACAGATGGTGGCGATTATGTTATCGTTCTTGATTGTGCAGATGTTGCTTTGACCGGCGACAAATGGGATGGCAAGGTTTACAAGCGTTATTCTGGCTACAAAAGTGGTCTTAAAGTAACAACAGCGCGTGAACTTCATGCAAAAGACCCAGCAGAACTTATTTATAAGGCTGTTAAGGGAATGTTGCCAAAGAACAAGTTGAGTGATGATATCATCAAAAAGCTTCGTGCCTACGCAGGAAGCGAGCATCCTCACCTTGCTCAAATGAAAGCTCAAGCAGCGTAGTTTGATCTGGTAAAGATATAAAAAGGGGTTAAGTCTTAGGGCTTGGCCCCTTTTTGCGTGTCTGGGGCGAGCTGCGATTTTGGTTTTCAATTTGAAATGCTATTTGGGTTGGTTTTCTTTAAAAACCTTGTTTTTTTAATATTTCTTTTGCGGAATCATTGCAGGGGCTGCCCTGTGTATCTTGGACGAGTTGATACGGCCATGAGCCGAGAATTGTTTCATTAAAAAGGAACCAGATGTTAAAAAAGATTTTTTTTGCTTATCGCCGTAGTTTTCGGTATTTCGGCCCAGGCAGGAATTAAATCTGCTGCTGTGTGGCCTTTTGAGAAAATTGATAGATTTCAACGTTCGATATTTAATATAAAAACGGCTAAAGGGAAGGTGCTTCTCGCTTTGGTGGGCGTTTATCATGTTATGACACATGGTAATCCGAAGCAGCTTTTTGATAAAGATAATAAACCTGTAGATAAATTCAGCTTATGCTTAGTGTATAACTTATTGCAGCTAGTGTCATTTGATGAGCGGAATGGTCCTTGTGATTACAGAAGGTCGAACTTCTTGACAGTTCTAACACTTGTGCTTACTGCAATTAATTACGATCGCGATGTAAATGAAGCTCGGTTGGCTGCAAAAAAAACTGCTGATGAAGCAAAGGCAGTTCCTGCGGGGCAAGAAAAAGTAGCTGTTCAAGCAGAGAGCGTTCCTGTAAAGGCGTAATTTTTTCTTCAATTTTGTAAAAAGGGGTTAAGTCTTAGGGCTTGACCCCTTTTTACATGCCTGCTGCTTGGGGTATTCAATTAGAAACAAGCTGTGAGTTGTTTTTCTTCTAAAAACCTCGTTTTTCTTCTTGTGCCCATTTTGGGGCTTCAGGCGGCCTTGTTTGCTTTATCTTAAGAAGATCGCCCCCTTTGTGGGTGTTTTGTTGTGAACAAGAGCTTGGGTCTGATGATTAAAAAAATAATGTTTATGTTTGTGCTTGCTGTGAGTTCTTTGGCTCAAGTTTGTGCGGTGCCTCGTTTTGCTAAGAAAGCTGTGGATGCTGTTGGTTGGTCAATTAAGAAGGTGGATGACCTTCAGTTTTGGATTTTTAATACAAAGACATCGATCAGCACAGCGCGATTGGTTCTTTTGGCGGCTCTTTCTTTGCATTGTTCAGGGGAAGTCGGTAAGCCAGTTTTAGACAGCATTGCAACGAACCCGCTTGGTTTTCTTGGAAAAGTTTTGGTTGGGCCCTCTGGTGTGAAGCGTGTTGTTAGCGTAGCTGAGAGTTCTAGCGGTTGGGCTGGTGACGGTGGCCCGGAGTTTCAATATTACAAAAAGCTTTCTGTTGCTGCTTGGGCCGTAATTCTTTTAACGGCGTGGAATAATGACCGTGCTGAGCATGAGACTAAAAAACCTGCGGTTGAAACCAAGAAACCTTCTTTGGCTGAAAAAAGTTCTCTTCAGGCACAAGTTTCTGCGACCGCATAATTTGTGTGATGTGTAATAAAAAAGGCCTTGCGAAACAAACCGCAAGGCCTTTTTGCATTTTAAAGATGGGTTTTACCAGCCCAAGAGGCTTAAGGTGTCTTTGAAGGTGAGGTACAGGAAGAGCGTTGCAAAAAGGGCAAGAGATACAATGTTTACCCCAATCTTAAAGGAGTCGCTGAGTGGGCGTCTAATGATAAATTCAAGCGTTGCAAAGGCAATTTGGCCGCCATCGAGTGCTCCTAGGGGCAGGGTGTTGAGAACTGCAAGCCCAATATTTACGTAGCACACAAATAAGAGAAGGAGTCTGATGCCAACTTGTGCAGATTTAAACAGCTGGGACAAGATCATCACCGGTCCGCCAATTCCAGAGAGAGATTTTGAGGTAAAAAGTCCCTTGAGCATTGCAAAGGTTCCCGTTACTTGTTCGTAAATGTTGTCGATAGCTTTACGTGCGCTTGTTGTAAGGTCGAGCCCTTGAGCGAGCGTGTATTCTGCATTTGGGGAGAGTTCGGCTTGGATTTTGGCAGGGGCTTCGGGTGATTCAGATTTTGGGCAGACGTTTATTGTGTGAGGCTTTTCGTCGCGTAAAACCGAGAGGTGAACAGTTTTGTCGGCAGATTCTTGAAGGATTTTTGAAAAGTCTGCGTGGGTGAGCGATTCTTCTTGTGAGGAGAATTTTTTATGGTTGATTCCGATAATGGAATCTCCCGGCTGTAAACCAGCAAGTGCGGCAGGCCCCCCATCTACTACCTTGGTGACGTTGATGCTGGTGAGAGTTCCTTTCGGCATGCCTGTTGCATAGAGCGAGGTGTAAATAATGAAGGCAAAAAGGACGTTGAAGATGATTCCGCCCCATAAAATCAGCATTTTTTGCCAGTATGGTTTTACCACAAATGACCGGTCGCTGGTGTCTTGAGCGAGCGCTTGTTCGCCTTGTCCGGGTTCGGCTAATCCGCCGATCTCAACAAAGCCACCCAGGGGGAGCAGTGAGAGCCTGAACTCGGTCTCGCTAAACGTCTTTTTTGCAATGATGGGACCTACTCCAATAGAAAATGTTGGGGTTTTTACATTAAAAATTTTACAAAAAATAAAATGACCAAATTCGTGGACGGTTACGATAGAAAGAAAGGCGAGGATAGTACCTACCAGTGGGAGTAAATTTGCAATTAGTGCTGAAATTGGGGGTAGGGTTAGCATGGTTTTTTCCTCTTCATTTGGGGTGTTTTGTCAGCTTTTAACCTTGGAAATGGGGCTTTTGGCTGATTGCGTTGCTTGAAAAAAATAACGATCCAGTTAGAATGAAAGTGTTTTCCTGGGGTAAAAGAGAATATAGCAGGTTATGTGCTCTGAGTGCATAGTATGCTGAAAGTCATCTATTGTGAAGATGCCCGGTCCCCGGGGCATTTTAGTTATTTTCGTTGGGTTGTGAATGTATGCCAACAGTTAGTCAGTTAATTCGTAAAGAGAGAGAATCTCTTACGGAAAAGAGTAAGTGCCCAGCACTGAATGAGTGGCCGCAGCGACGCGGTGTTTGTACACGCGTGTATACCGTGACGCCTAAAAAGCCTAACTCAGCATTGCGTAAGGTTGCCCGTGTGAAGTTGACCTCTGGTCGAGAAATCACAGCGTATATCGGTGGTGAAGGCCATAACTTACAGGAGCACTCTGTGGTTCTTGTTCGTGGCGGTCGGGTTCCCGATTTACCAGGGGTAAAGTACCACATTGTTCGTGGTACGCTTGATACCGCTGGAGTTAAAAATCGTAAGCAAGGTCGTTCCTTGTACGGTGCAAAAAAACCTAAAGCAGCAGCAGGAGCAAAGTAGATGTCAAGAGGTAAACACCCCGATTATACTCGGGTTATTGTCCCCGATCTTAGATTCAATTCCGTTGTTATTGCCAAGCTTACAAACGTGGTGATGGAGCGGGGCAAAAAAGACGTAGCTCGTCGCATTGTTTACGAAGCTATGGATGTTCTTGTTCAGCGTGGTGGCTCTGATGCCGCAGCGCTTGAGCTTTTTGAAAAAGTTCTTCTTAACGTCAGCCCTACGGTTGAAGTTAAAGCCCGCCGTGTTGGTGGTAGTGTCTATCAGGTGCCTGATGAAGTGCGTGATGTTCGATCTCGTGCATTAGCGTTTCGTTGGTTGATTGAAGCTGCTTCAAAGCGATCCGATAAAACCATGGGTGCTCGTCTCGGCGCAGAATTCGTCGAAGCGTTAGAAAACCGTGGTGGAGCCGCAAAGAAAAAAGCTGACGTTCACCGTATGGCGGAAGCCAATAGAGCCTACTCTCACTATGCGTGGTAATCAGGTATGAAAAATTCCGATCTTAAAAATTATCGCAATATTGGCATTATGGCCCATATTGACGCTGGTAAAACAACAGTAACAGAACGTATCCTCTTCTACACGGGTGTTTCCCATAAAATCGGTGAAGTGCACGAAGGTGCCGCAACCATGGATTTCATGGAACAAGAGCGTGAGCGTGGTATTACGATTCAATCTGCTGCAACGACCTGTCAGTGGGGCGATCATAAGATCAATATTATTGATACTCCCGGACACGTGGACTTTACGATTGAAGTGGGACGTTCGCTTCGTGTGCTTGACGGTGCTGTAGCTGTTTTCTGTGGTGTTGGACGTGTTCAACCTCAATCAGAAACTGTGTGGCATCAAGCAACGCACTATGGCGTTCCTCGTATTGCTTTTGTGAATAAGCTTGACCGTGTGGGTGCAAACTATTTCAAAGTTATTGATGAGATTAATCTCAAGCTTCGCGGCAACGCTCTTCCAATGCAGATCCCTGTGGGTGAATCTGAAAATTTTGAAGCAATTATCGACGTTTTAACGCGAAAAATGGCTCGTTTTCAGCTTACCGATAACGGTTCGATTGTTCACTGGGAAGAAGTTCCTGCGGAGTTCTCAGCGCAGCTCGATGATGCGTACAGAGCAATTGTTGAGCGCGCATGCGATTTTGATGATGTGCTTGCAGAAGCGTATTTGTCGGGCGAAGAGCCGTCTCTTGATGCGATTAAAGCAGCCATCCGTAAGGGTGTTCTTTCTCAAAAGTTAACTCCAGTTTTCTGTGGAACAGCGTTTAAGAACAAAGGTGTTCAGCAGTTGCTTGATGCTGTTGTTGATTATTTGCCGTCCCCGCTTGATAAACCTGCGGTTAAGGGACTTGTTCCTGGAACTGAAACAGAAATTGAACGAACATGTGATGTGGACGGTCAATTTGCTGCGTTAGCCTTTAAGATTACGATCGATCCATTTATTGGTTCGCTTACGTATACGCGTATTTACTCGGGTAGCTTGCAGGCTGGTTCGTATGTTTACAATGCAACTCGTGACCGCCGTGAGCGCGTGAGCCGTTTGCTTCGTATTCATGCAAACAAGCGCGAAGAAATTAAAGAAGCATTTGCGGGTGATATCGTTGGTGTTGTGGGTCTTAAAGACATTACGACCGGTGATAGCTTGTGCGATGAAAAAGCCCCAATTTTGCTTGAAGCAATCGTTGTTCCTGTGGCTGTTGTGACGGCTTCTGTTGAGCCAAAATCTAAGGCTGATTATGAAAAAATGACCTTGAGCTTGAAAAAACTCGCTCAAGAGGATCCTTCATTCAGATTTAGTTTTGATCCAGAAACCAATGAAACAATTATTGCCGGGATGGGTGAGCTTCATCTTGAAATTAAGGTCGATATTCTTCGTAGAGATCATAAGGTTGAGGTTCTTCAAGGTAAGCCTCAGGTTGCGTATAAAGAAACCATTAGAAAGCCTGTTAAGGCTGAAGGTAAATTTATTCGTCAGTCTGGTGGTCGTGGACAATATGGACACGTGCTCTTGGAGCTTGAACCATTGGCTCGCGGAGAGGGTTTCGTCTTTGAAAGTAAGGTTGTTGGGGGTACGATTCCTAAAGAATATATTCCTGCAATTGAAAAAGGCTTGCGTGAAGCTCTTGGCGCCGGTGTTTTGGGTGGATATCCAGTCGACGATGTGAAGGTATCAGTGTATGATGGTTCATATCATGATGTTGACTCATCTGAACTCGCATTTAAGATTGCCGCTTCCATGGCATTCAAAGATGGCTGTAGCAAGGCAAGTCCTGTAATTCTTGAACCAGTTATGAAGGTCGAAGTAACGACCCCTGAAAATTTCATGGGTGACGTTATGGGTGACTTAAGTTCTCGAAGAGGCCGTGTTTTAGGATCTGAAGATCGTTTTGGTGCACAAGTGGTGCTTGCTGAAGTTCCGTTGGCAGAAATGTTTGGTTATACCACATCTCTTCGCTCAATGACTCAGGGGCGCGCAAGTGCAAGCATGGTTTTTGAGGAGTACCGAGAGGTTCCTCAGGCCGTTCAAGAAGCTATTGTAAGTAAAAAATCGTAGTAAATTTTAGATAAAATTCGTTTTTTCGAAAGGACGATGATGGCAAAGGGAGTTTTTAATAGAACGAAGCCCCACCTTAACGTGGGAACGATTGGTCACGTTGACCATGGTAAAACTTCGTTAACAGCAGCTATTACAACCGTTTTAGCTTCTAAGGGTCTTGCTGCGGTTCGCGCATTTGATTCGATTGATAACGCGCCAGAAGAGCGTGAACGTGGTATTACGATTGCAGCTTCACACGTTGAGTATGAATCGGCAAATCGTCACTATGCACACGTAGACTGTCCTGGTCACGCTGACTATGTTAAAAACATGATCACCGGTGCGGCTCAGATGGACGGAGCAATTCTTGTTGTTTCCGCTGCAGATGGACCGATGCCTCAAACTCGTGAGCATATCTTGCTTGCAAAACAAGTTGGTGTTCCAGCGCTTGTTGTTTTCTTGAATAAAGTAGACATGGTTGACGACGAAGGCTTGGTTGAGCTTGTTGAAGAAGAAGTAAAAGATCTTCTTAACAAGTGGGGCTTCCCTGGGGATACAACTCCTTTCATTCGAGGTTCTGCAACTAAGGCTCTTGCGGGCGATCAAAGTGAAATTGGCGTTAAGTCGATTGAACGTTTGGTTGCAGCGCTTGATTCTTACATTCCAATGCCTGCTCGCCCAACAGATAAGCCTTTCTTGATGCCTATTGAAGACGTTTTCTCGATCCCTGGTCGTGGAACTGTTGTAACTGGTCGTGTTGAAGCAGGTGTTCTTAAGCTTGGTGCTGAAGTAGAAATCGTTGGTTTTGTTGATTCTCGCAAAACAACTGTGACCGGTATCGAAATGTTTAACAAAGAATTGACCGAGTCGATTCCTGGTGACAACGTTGGTGTATTGCTTCGTGGTATTAAGAAAGACGAAGTTGAGCGAGGACAAGTTCTTGCACAGCCTGGTTCAATCAAAGGACACAAGAAGTTTGAAGCTGAAATCTTCGTATTGTCAAAAGATGAAGGTGGTCGTCATAGCCCATTCTTCACAGGTTACCGTCCTCAGTTCTATTTCAGAACAACAGACGTTACCGGCGTGATCACGCTTCCTGCTGGCCGTGAAATGGTTATGCCTGGTGACAATCTCTCTGTAGCAGTTGAGCTTGTAAGTCCAGTTGCCATGGATCAGGGATTGAAGTTTGCTATCCGTGAAGGTGGTAGAACTATCGGTGCCGGTGTTGTTGGCAAAGTTATTTCGTAATAGTTTGAATTGGGTATAAGGCCATATGAAAAAAACAAAAATTCGGCTCACCCTTAAGTCATACGATCATCAGTTGCTTGACGGCGCTGTAAAGCAGATTGTTATGACAGTGAAACGAACGGGATCCAAGATTTTGGGCCCCGTTCCTCTTCCACGGAAGCGACAAGTTTTCACGGTGTTGCGTTCGCCGCATATTGATAAAAAGTCGCGAGAACAGTTCGAGTTAATTACTCACAAGCGCATTATCGACATTGTTTCTCCTGTAGAACAAACGATGGATGCATTGGGTAAGCTCAACCTCTCTGCTGGTGTAGA
>JBEITS010000107.1:0-3300 GCA_040374805.1 Campylobacterota bacterium
AAATTGTTGAATACATCATGTCTGTTGAAAAAAAGAAGTTTGAAGATCGTACGGTGTCGTCGCATGAAGAGCGCTATCCTCTCGCTGTGGGGGCTGCAGCTATTTTATATGCGCTTAACGCATTGATATGAGGAGGCAAACGGTGAAAATTTCTAAATTTCTTCTGCTTGTTTTTTGCGTTGCTACGTTGCCTTTGCAGGCAGGTTGGTGGTGGCCTTTTGGGGGTAAACCTAAAATTGATCCCGATAAAGAATGGTATGCGCAGCTGGTTCAAGAGCAGCTTGCCAATCCATATGACCCGCTTATTAATTACAATTTAGGCGTATTGGCGTATAAAAGTGGCAATAATGCGTTAGCGCAAGCTTCATTTGAGCGTGTTATCGAATCTGGTGTACCTGCTGAAGTGAGCATTCGTTATCGGTCTGCGATTAACTCTGGAAATTTATATGCAAAAAGTTCTCAAAGCACACTTGAGGGACTTAAGTGGCAAGAAAAACGTATCCCCCAAGATATTTTGAATGCTCAAATTGGAGGGCTTGATAGAGCTCTTGAGCGTTATGAACTTGTAGATGAAAGTTTTGATCAGCAGCTTCAGCTGCCGCAACTTAAGCAGTCGCTTCATACCTTTAAAAATGAAGTTTTAAAGCGCCAAAAAGAGCTAGAAAAACAGGAAGAAGAGAAGAAAAAACAGCAAGAAAACCAGAAGCGCAATAACGACAAAAAACAGGATGGCCAAGATACAGAGAAGGATGGTTCTCAGGCTGATTCCCAGAACGATTCTGGTGGTTGTGATAGATCCGGCGATTCTTCTTCGGGAGATGATGGACAAAATTCTGGAAAACAAAAACAAGGGCAAAATCCTTCCGATTTTGCCAATTCGTCCGACTCCAAAGGCAAGACGAGCGAGCGACAAAAACAAGAGCGACAAAAATCCTCTGAGGGCAATAAACAATCTTCTGATGAGAAAAATCAAGACACTTCTTTAGGTGAAGATGAGAATTCAGAAAATGATTCTGCTGGCGATGATTCGGGAGATAAAGAGCAGCAAAAGCAATCCGATGGCTCAGATGAGCAAGAGTCTTCTGGCAAAGATCTAAAAGATTCATCGGGTGAAAAAACGCAAAATCCGAACGATGCTCAACAACAAGAGCAGCAGCGTGACGAGCAGTCTGAAAAAGATGTAGATGCTACGCAAAACGACGCTGGTTCAGCAAACGATAAAGATCATCCAGGCGGCAAAGAAGAAGCGGGCAAGGAAAGTCAAGCAGATGAACCTGCATCTCAAAGTTTATTAGACGATAGGTCAGATGCAATTGATGAAGAAGCATCAAAAGATTCTTTAGGGCAAGAAGAAAATCTACAGGATCTTGCAAAGCGTTCTGCAGCCGCTCAGGCCAAGGGCGATAGGCAACAAGCTCAGCAAGGTGACGACCAGAACGCAAAAGAAATGCAGCAGATTGATGGTGCAGAGCAATTCAATAAAGCCGATCCAACCGACGAGCGGGTTACGTTGGGCAAAGATGCGCAACAAGCAGAGGAACAAGCTCAAAAAGATGCTCTTGGTGGCGATGATGTTGTAATGTGGCACGATGAGAATGCTTCCGAATCTTCGTCCGAAAAAGTAGCGCGCGTTATGTTGCAAAAATTGGCCAATCATGAGGGTTCTTTACAGCGTCAGCGTTTGGCTCAGCGAGCTAGATTTAGTGGGCAGACACGGTCTTCGGGGCAAAAAAATTGGTAAGGGCATCTAAGGTGGGAGATGCATAACATGACAACGCGTCGCAATTTAATCACGTTCTTTTTTGTAAATTTTTTCTTGGTTTTTTTCTCTGCTCAACATGTTTACGCAGATGTTGCGCAGTCTCAAAATTCTTCTTCTGTTTCTCTTGCGGTGGTGGGCGTGCGAGACGAAGAAAAAGATGCTCATGGCAACACGGTGTATGTGGTGGAGCCAGGTCAGCGGTTTAAAGTGTTGGTTACTGCATCATCTTCTGGCGGTAATGCTGGCAAGCCCGAAATTAGTGGCCTAGATGCTTTTGAGAGTATTTCTACAAATCAATCATCTAATCTTATAAATATTAATGGTCGAGTGAGTGGTTCTACTCGTTTTGAGTATCAATTGGAATGCAAAGATGAAGGAATGTATGTTTTGGGACCTGCAAAGGTTGGAGCGGGGCATTCTGGGGTATGCACCATTCGTGTACGTCTTCGCACGCAGGCGGAGGCCGATAAAGATTTTGAACGAGACTATCAGCGTGGAGTTGCGTGTCAAACTCGCTTAACAGCAGAAAAAGATACGTTTTTTTTGGGAGAAGATATCCCTGTTTCGGTTGATATTTATTGTTGGGATCCGGGGGTTGAGGTAGAAACAATCCAGCCGCAATTCGATGGTTTTTCTGCAAAAGAACTTCCTCATACCATTTCTAATATTGCGATAGATGGGCGCCAGGTTCGTGTTGTTCAAAAGAAATATATGCTCTCAACTATGTGGCCAGGTGAAAAGAAAATTAAGCCTGCAACCATTGTGTATACAACTCCGCTTCAAAGTATGGATGATGATTTTCCTTTTGCCATGATGCAGGGAGCGTTTTTGTTTGGGCCCACGCGGTCGGTTCAAAAAACTGAAGCGCGAACGAATTCTCTTACCTTAATCATAAAGGAGCTTCCTAAGTCTGAGAGGCATGCAGATGGCATTGGTTCGTTTTCTTCGCTTACGCTTTCGCTTGATAAAAATACGGTTATGTCGCGCACGCCTGTTAATCTTTCGTTAAAAATTGTGGGTAAAAACGATTTAAGCCAGGTCACAGCTCCTCCTTTGCGTCTTCCCAAAGGATTGCGCTCGTTTGCGGGAACAACAGAAAGTGAAACGGTAAAAAACCCTGCAACGGGTGAATTTGAAAAACGTTTTACGTATGTTGTGCAGCCACTTAAAGCAGGGACGTTTAGAATTCCTCCGCAAGAATTTTTATATTTTGACCCATCAAATGGCGAGTATCGCACGTTAAAATCACAAGATACGGTAATTATTTCTGAGGGAGAAACTGTTGGTGAAAGTGAGCCCGTAAAAAAACAAGCTGAGGCGTCTGTTGCTGCAGAAAATATTCCCATTCAGGATGTAGAAAAAGCTTCGGTTTTGCCAGAACCTGCACCTGTTGTTCGTACAAAGAGTTTTAAGATGCCGTGGGCTCTTTGGTATGTTTGGGCTGGTTTAATGGTTTTGTTAGGGCTTTTATACGAGCGCATTCGTATGTTGATTTTAAGATATCATCGTAACCCAAAGCGTGCGCTCGCTGTGGCGTT
>JBEITS010000110.1:0-3025 GCA_040374805.1 Campylobacterota bacterium
ATACATCACGCTGGGATTTGAGTGATTATCGAACTTATTTTTTTACACGCCAAGGCAATGGTGCCATTGGTGCGCATTTATTATACCGCTTTCAAGAATATTATTGTGCGAAGAATGAGACAAAACGCATGAGTGATTGTTGGGACAAGGTTACCATAAATAAAGTAAAACATTATTTAAGTGCTGGGAATCCTTCTTATCAAGAAGGTATTTCCGAGCCACAGAGCATCCATATTCTTAGAAAAAACAATTCGTTACCTGCTCAAGCCCGATCTTGGCTCAGGTAATTCGAAACCATTCCTTGAAATGCTAGAGGGCTTCAAACTATCACCTTTTTGAAATACATCGCCATTCGCATGATAAAGAGTGCCATCTCCATTTGAATAGGCCATGACTGTTTTTGTTTCCGCGTCGATCATAATGAAACGTCGTCCTTTTTCTGCTTGATCAACACAAAAATCTTCTGCGTCGCCTTTTTCTGGGAAAGATAAGTAAATAGAACCATCGGTGTTGACAACCGGTGCTACATAACCCGCTTTTCCGCCAAACATGTTATTATAAGCTAATACAATGTCCTTCTGCTCTTCTAGCGAGTCACATTGGAAGCTGGTATCTAAACCCGCATTAGGAGAAACAACCGACCTTCGCTGTTTTGCCTCCTCCTCCTCTGCTTCTAAAGCGAGAGCCTGGTTCCGTTTTGCTTCCTCTTCAAGATGATTTTTAGACATAATATTATCCTCAATATACTGCTCATTTAATCTTAGAATACAAAAATCATGCCGTCAAATAATTCGTTTCTGCGTTTTTCGTTTACGGAGAAATTTTAGAGCGATTGTTTAATACTAGTTGTATCAGCTTCAGATTTCCCCAAATTAATTTGATGGACCTTGTCGAGCATCGTTACTAGCTTTTCGAGATGAGCATGCTGAATGTCTGTTTCATCAGATTCAGCTAAGCTTTCTTGCTGGGTTTCTATTTCAGTTTGGATTAACTCCGATAGCTTCGTAAGTGTTTCTTTTGAGTGTTTGCTTAACAAATCATCAAATCTATTATTGTTATCAGCCACATCTTGCATCAAAGCTTGCTTTAAATCTGCTTTATGCTCAATGTGAGTTGTTGCAATCTGGGTTTCTAGTTGTTTTTCGGCCTTCATGGTTTGCATCAAAGCTTGAGAAATTGCTGCCGCCTTCTCAACATCCATCTCTCCTGTAGCAACAATTATATCGTAGTTATCCAAAGCAGATTGTAAGTCACTACTAGCCTTTATGACGGCACTCATTGCTTTGTTTAATCCTAAAACCGATTTAAAAGCTGCTTCAGTCGTTGTAATATTGGTTGTAGCCGCATCTGTTGCTGAGTCTGCGGCACTTTTCAATTGACCACTAAGATCAGTCATGGTTTCAAGATGTTTCTGTGTCCGCGAAAACTTAGCGGTTTCATGAGCGGTTAATTGCTCTTGCAAACGCGCTGTTTTATTTTGATGAGCACTAGCGAACTTGTGTTTTTCCCCTTGTTGTACCAAAGCCAGGTTGCCTTGCTCTTCTTCTTTGATAACCCTAACATCTGATTGGGTTTGAGTTTCAGTCACTCTTTTTTGACTCAAAGCTGTTTCTTTATTTTTAATAATACCGGCTTCTTGTTCGGCTATTTGGGCAGCGTGCTCGGCTTCAAGTTGTTCTATTTCCTCTAATTTAACAATCCTTTCACGGGCATTTTGCTTGCGTTTTGAAGATGCTTCGCTAATTTTTGTGTCGTAGTCTAGCAAACTTTTGTGAGTCTCTGCTAAGTCTGGAATCGCAGAAATTACAAAAGCCGCGAACAAAACAGCGCCATGTTGAGCAAGAACGAGTGGATGGGGAAAATCAATGATTGCTTTTTGGACTCTGGTAGAAAAAGACAAAGGCATGTTAAGTTCCTTCTATCACAAAACGTATCCTTATAGGATAGACCAAAATCGATACATTTAGTAAATTTGTTTTTAATTGACTGATTAAGATTGAGCCTTGGCCCAACGAAACTCCGAAGGGCTGCTAAGAGTAAACGACATAAATGGTGAGTCGACTTAGCATAGGATTAATTGAGTCGGCTAGCTCCTGTAAATCCAAGGTAGTATTGTTTCTCCAATTGCCTCTACGCAGCTTTTGAGTCATTGATTTTACTGCTTTCAATGATACAACGGGCGTAAATCCTATGAAGAAACTATTTCTTGACTTCACTTTGACCCGTCTTGCTTTGAAGGTATAAGGTGCTTGTCGTGCAAAAAACTTTGTGAAAATTACAAAGTCCTGGTATAACAATGCGACAAATGCAAGGTTGGAAAAAAATAATGGATGATGTAAACAGTATTCAATCTTTTAAGTTAAAAGGTCGATTATATACGTTAACGGTGTTACACATATCCAACGCCGATTTGGCACTGTTTACAGAGCAGTTGGCAGATGCTGTGCAACGCGCGCCCCGCTTATTTGAACAAACGCCAGTGGTTTTAGATTGCTCTGCATTGGTGGAAATTCCTTTTGATTTGGATTTGTTTTGCCAAAAAATGCGACACTTTGGATTGTATCCCGTGGGTGTCCAAAACAGTTCGCCACTGATTCAATCTGCGGCTCAAAAATTAGGCTTGCCTTTGCTGAATGCGTCGTCGCAGCATGATAAACCAGTGAAAGAGCGTAAAGCTGCGGCAGCGGAAACACGCCAAGCATTGCCAGAAATAGCGAAAGCCAAACTACATACCACCCCCATTCGTTCAGGACAACAAATTGTGAGCAATGGCGATTTGATTGTGACGTCTACAGTAAGTCACGGTGCTGAGTTATTGGCTGAAGGTCATATTCACGTATATGGTGCTTTGCGCGGGCGGGCTTTGGCTGGGATCACCGGTGACAAACAAGCTAGAATTTTCTGCCAAGCACTTGAAGCAGAGTTGGTCGCCATTGCTGGTATTTATTGTCTAAGCGATGCAATGCAAAAGGCCCAAGGACCTTGTCAAATTTTTCTTCAGGATGATTGTATACAAATCGAGCCG
>JBEITS010000047.1:0-7603 GCA_040374805.1 Campylobacterota bacterium
GCCAAACAAGAAACTCGGGTGGCAGAAGAAGCAGCAAAACGCGCACTCGAGATCCAAGATATTAATAAAAAAAGATATCAACTTGAACTTGAGCGAGCCGCAAAAAAACGTACTGAACAAGAAACACTCATCAAACAATACAAACATAACCGCCAAGAACGTGCTGCACACAACGCAGCCATGCGCCAAGCAGAAAAAGAACGTCTTGCGAAGTTAAAGACACAGACAGATGAACTCGAAAAACAACGACAATCTGCGCACGAACTGCAAGCAACTCGCCCCCTTACCGAAGAAGAAATAGCCGCAAAGAGCATGAGCGAAGCTCAATTTGCCAAAATCCTAGAAGAATCGAGAGCACTTGCCCAAACACACCAAGAAGCGCTTAACGCACAAAGATTAGCCGAAAAAAACGAACGCAAACGACTCAGAAACGCTCGAAGAAAGTTGCGAAGAGCAGAAGAAGCCTCAGCAAAAGAAGCTGCTGAAGAACCTAAAACACTCAAGAAACAAATGAAATATGCTCACAAAAACGCCCAACGTGAAGCGTTAAAAACAAAACAAGAAGAAAGAAGTTTTCTATATCACCTCGCCAGAACCTCCCAGTGGAGAATAACTCAGAATAATTTACTTCTACAATCCATGGGGCCTGCACGGAGCTATATCCTTCGCGAATGTTCGCCAGCTCATGATTATCTTTACCGATATAGACTCGTTCCAGATTCTGAGCCAATAACACCCTACCAAATTGGTTTTTTTGACGGGGTCACAAATATGTTTCATAAAATATGCGGATTTCGCCGTGCCCTCAAACACAAAATGGATGGCGCCTTTGACCCCGCACCATTCGAACTATCAAAAGCACGCGAAACAAAAGAATTATATGAAATACGCCACGGCGACCAAGAAGCCCCCTACAATCTGAGTAATGTTGCATACGCTAGTGGCTTAGAAGCCGGGTACACATGGATCATCAATGAACGCAACAACCTCTTTAGAAAAGGGCTTGCGCTTGCAAACAATGACGAAGAAAGCACTGAATTATCAACAGAAATCGGCTTGCCACATGCATTTGCATGTATTGATGGATTTACAGATAACTTTAACAGCACAAGCCCCAGCCATTTCCCTAAGATGCTTAAAGAACTACTTAAACAAACATTACTCGAAGGAAAAAAAGTTGCTGAAATGGACAAAAACTACAAAAAAACTATTGAAGAGCCAGCTCATACAGGCGCAGGAGCTGGTCCAAGCGACGGCGTATAACTAAAAACACTCAAATAACACTGTCTTCATGAAAAAACTCCCCGCAGGAAGAACACTAACCCTTGAATAAGAGAAAAGAAGTAGCACAACCTAGAGCAGGCTGATCTGAATAAAAACCCTGTGCAAACATGCTCAAATACTCTTTTTTTGTACTTTTAAGCTTTCTAGTTGCTCCACTAACCCTTTGTGCACGCCACATTGCGCTCACAGACGCAACTATCCCCTACAAAAGCGTTACATCGCTTCAAGATATCGTGTGCGATGCCGTTGTTGCGCTACCCGATGTCCACGAATTAGAAACAGTAAAATCTTCGTACATCAACCCTAAAGACCTGAATGATTCAAAAAAAATCTTTGTAGGCACCGTCCTTAAAACCCTGAATTCATGGATAACTGACTATGAAAAAACAAACCAATATGAAACAACCAAGCATCTTGGTGTCCTCACAACACTTACAAAATCTCCTGAAAACCTTATTTTTATCGTCGAATGCATCCTCAACAAACACACAACAACCTCACAAACAACCCTTTCTTTAACGATCTTAGGAGAGGCTTCAAGCAAACCTATTTATCTGCAAAATCTTTTAAAAGCAGCTCTTACATCGCAAGAACAGCCGTCTGAGCTCGTAGAAAATATAATAATTATTGGAGCCCTTGTTGCGGGAACTGCATTTTTTGGCCGCAGAACATACACAGAGAGCAATTGGTACTTTTTCTCAGAATGCGCAAAGAGGCTTGAAACACTCTCTCGTCTTTTACCCAGAGGGGTTTTAACAGTTAATCCCCAACAAAAAAACAGTAATAAAATCCTTTTTTCAACACAAACGCGCGAAGATATAACACATTGCAAAGAGAGAAACCCTGCCACAGGCAAGCAAATTTCCTGGGCAGAAGATGGAAAAATTGATTGGGAAATACGCAGAAGAAAAGACCTTCATGAGCATTCATCAAATTTTGTTGTATATAACAATAAATGCAAACTAGAAAACCCACATCGCACCATGAGCTACAAACGCCCCTATGAGCTCAACACGCCTGACGATTTTACAGTATTAATTATCATACTCCTGCTCTGCCGCAAGATTGATGTTGGACCCGCACTCAAACACTTTGCAAAAATAATCACCAGCCACCGCCAACGCTCTGAGAACATCATGACCTGGCTAGAATCAGACTACCAATACGGGTCTTTACTCAATGCCCTTGCGATATATGAAGAGCATAGATCTCTTGACACCTTCTTTAGCCTGCCCTCAAGGGCACGTGCCAACAGCCAAGAAACCCAACCAACCCGCTTTACCTCTGTCTCAGACAGAATTGTCCATGCTGGAAAAGATGGCGATTCAGACTAAAAAACAGAATTACCTCAATACCATCAAAGCTGGATTATTTAATAAAAAATGGGGCCAGCCCTCTATAGGACGACCCCAAATAAATATCTGATGCAATGCTTATCTCATGCGTTCTCCAAGAGATCCACCCATATCAACGCCCCATGCCTCAAAGCGCCTCTCACCGAATGGAATTTGTTGATTAAGTTGATTAAATTTAGCCTCTAAAAATTCACAGATATCAATAAGTTCATTAACAGTATAAAACTCACCGTCTACAGAAGCACTTCCCATTTCATAGTTCATACATAACGATTTAGCTTGATCAAAATTGAGAAAAGCTCCGCGAATATTTGTAAGAACGCCATTCTTGCTATCGCTTGATACCGCTCGTTCAAAACGACCTGAATAGTACACATCTAATGACAACGGATCACTTTTTGAAATAACAGAAGATGCAATAAAAACGCAAATTAACAAAAACATTTTTTTCATTTTATTTTTCTTTCTTACAAACACAAAAATATCACTGACCTCTTTCCAGTATGCCAGCACAAACAAAATTGTATTTTACGAATGCCAAGAGAACAAAAATATAGCGTTTTACTGCAAAATATTATGCAAAAATGCTACCCGCGCATCAGCGATGCCAAGTATTTTTTATTGCCTGCAAAGACCAACTTATCGGTTTCTAGAACGGTGTAGGTATCGCCCACCAAAATGATGTCTTCACCTTTTTGAACAGCAATACACACAACCTTAGGATGTTTAAGAAGATTAATTTCTTGAACCTGTTTTCCCACGAATTGGAAAGGAGCTGTAATGGTTGTGACTGCAAAATCTTGCGTTACAGGAACCAAATCAGCAAGCGGCAAACTTAAGGTGTAGGCAATTTTAACACCCATATCACGCTCGATAACAAACACACGGTCGGCGCCCACAAGCTTAAGAATATGTTCGTTAATATCATTCATTGCGCGTGCAACAACATACGGAACATGCAAATGTTTTTTAAGAATTGTGGTGAGCAAAACAGACTGAGCAAACGATTCGCCGGTGGCAACAACAACGGCATCAAGCTCGCCAATGCCAATTTCTGTGAGCGATGTTTCGTCAATCACGTTCATGCAGATTGCTTGCGTTACATGATCTTTAATGGTTTCAACAATTTCTTCGTTTCTATCGATTGCAACAACTTCGCACCCTTGTTCTGCAAGTGTAACAGCAAGTTGATACCCAAAACGTCCCAGGCCAATAACACCAAATTTCATATTTTTTATCCAATCAATACACGTTCATGAGGAAACTTATAATTTCGCGAAGAGCGATATTGCGCCAATGCTAACAATAACGTAAGAATGCCAACGCGCCCCACAATCATGTTAACCATTAAAACGCATTTACCCGCAGGTGATAACAAGCCGGCTATGCCCACAGAAAGACCACAGGTCGAAAATGCTGCAATGTTTTCAAAAAACAATTTAAAGACATCAAAGGAGTCACCTTCGATCGTCAGCAAAATAAAAAATGACGCCATAACCCAGGCCAAACTGAGCCCAAAAATAACGAGCGCTTTATAAATCTGCTCAGCAGGAATTGTTCTGTTAAAAATTTCAACTTCATGGCGAGCTTTTACAGTCGCAATAATTGTTGCAATCAATAAAACCAATGTTGTTGTTTTAATTCCTGAAGCCGTTGCCACAGGGTTGCCACCAATAAACATCATAAAAATAACTATAAAAAGCGTAGGCGTTGTTGCCTTGGAATAATCAATGGTTGTAAACCCTGCCGACCTGAGCGCAACAGCATTAAACAAACAATTAACTGTTTTATCGGGCATAGAAAAAGAAGCAAACGAATTAGTCCATTCAAACGTCCAAAACAACCAAGCGGTGATTGCAATAAGAACAAAAGATGCTAAAAAAACAATTCTTGTATGCAGTGAAACAGCAGGAACCGCTGGTCGCTGAGATGGGTCGAGAATCATACGCTTCACAAACGAAGCCACATCAAGCCATACAAAAAATCCTGTACTGCCCGCAAAAACCAAAAGCGCAATAATTACCATGAAGCGATAATCATGCGCATACTCCATAATTCCACCATCGTGCGGAGCTATTCCCGCGTTGCAAAATGCAGAAATCGAATAAAAAATCGAATAAAAAGCTGCTTGAAATGGCTTGTAATACCTCAGAAGTACCGGATACAACGCAAATGCACCCAAAATCTCGCACCACAGCGTAACGCTCACAATCATCGTTAAGAAATTTTTGATGCGGCCCCAATATTCAAAGTCTAAGATCTTGCTCGCCGTCACCCGGTCGGCAATCCCAAAATTTAAAAAGAGAGAAAGCACAGAAAAAGAAAGGGTCATAAGGCCCAAACCACCAATTTGAATAAGCAACAATAAAATGCACTTACCCAACACGGTGAATGAAGAAATTGGAATAACAGAAAGACCTGTAACACACGTAGCAGAAGTTGCCGCAAACCATAAATCTAAGGAACTGCATTCTGCAAGGCGCATCATAGGAAGACCCAGCAAGATGTATCCAACTGCTATAACTACAAGGAAGGAAAAGAGCATGAGAACGCCAGGCGACAGCGAATAACGACGAGAACCTATCATAGACTTGTTTTCTTACGCTCAATTACCGAAAAAAAACCATGTAACAGCCTAAAACAAGGACAAGAATTATCGCAAGCAAGAGGAGCAGGTGATCTGAATAACGTTTAACAAACAACTGAATAACACTTCCCCACCGCCTACTGACATAGCAAATCGTAAAGAAACGCAATGCCCGAGCGCAACCAATCACACTCAGAAATGTTGCAACAGGAAGCCCGCAAAATCCTGCAGAAATTGTAAGTAACTTAAACGGAAAAGGGAAAAGCGCTCCAACAAAGAGCGCTGTCTTATAGTTGTCTTGGTAAAACGACACAAAAGCATCAAAGCGCGCTTGCGTAACCATCCAGTCAATAATTTTGCTTCCAACAGCTTCCCACAACAAATCACCAAACAAATATCCAAGCCCCGCCCCAATAATAGAGCCAATTGTGGCTATTGCAGCAAAACGGTATGCATCATCACGCCGGTGCGTTACAAAAAAAGCAAGAATAGGATCGAGCGGAACAAGCAAAATTACTTCAAACGCAAACAACAAAAAAAATAATTGTTGTGCATACGGTGCATTTACATGTCGAAGAATCCAGGCATAAAACCCACGCTCTTCTGTATTCTTATTCACAAATAACTCCCTGCCGCAGACAATGTAAACCTTATTGACCTAACTTAGATGCTAAATAATCCATAAGTTTCTCTACCGCAACACGCTCTTGGCTCCCTGTGTTGCGTTCACGCACTGTCACAGCATTGTCTTCTGCTGTTTGATAATCAATAGTTACGCAAAGTGGGGTTCCAATTTCGTCCTGACGGCGATATCGCTTACCAATTGAAGCTCCCTCATCGTACTGAACAAACCCAAACCGGCTCTTTGCTTCTCGGTAAATTTTTTCTGCAACAGGAGCCTGATGCTTAGTTAACGGCAAAATGGCACAACGAATAGGCGCCATATGAGGTGCAAGATCGAGATACAAACGCGGCTCGCCATCTACCACGTCTTCACGATACGAATCAAACAACATGGTTAGAAACAAGCGGTCAACACCCACAGAACATTCAACAACGTGCGGAACATAACTTGTTCCTGTTGTTTGATCGTGCACAGAAAGGTCTTTTTTACTAAATTTTGAATGCTGAGTTAAATCGAAATCACCACGGTGAGCAATTCCCTCGAGCTCTTTAAAGCCAAACGGAAACTCATATTCAACATCAACACATGCTTGCGAATAATGCGCGAGCTCATCTTTTGCGTGAGGACGCATGCGGATTTTATCTAAATTAATGCCAATTTTTTTGTAGAAATCTTGGCGAATTTCGCACCATTTTTCAAAAAATGCGTTTGAGGTATCGGGATGACAGAAAAATTCGATTTCCATTTGTTCAAATTCACGCACACGGAACAAGAACTGCTTGGGGGTAATTTCGTTACGAAAGGCTTTCCCCACCTGCGCAATGCCAAAAGGAATGGCAACACGAGATGACGTCATAACATTCTTAAAGTTAGGGAAAATTGCTTGTGCTGTTTCGGGACGCAAATACGCAATGCTATCACCCGTCATGGCGCCCATATTGGTCTGAAACATCAGATTAAATCTGCGTTCTTCGGTCCAGTCTTTTACCCCGCAATGTTTGCACGGCTTGTTGGCATTGTAATCGTCATCATCTGCACGGTAACGTTTCTTACAATTTTTACAGTCAACCAGCGGGTCACTAAAGTTAGAAACGTGGCCCGAAGCCGTCCAAACCATTTCATGGCCCAGAATGGCTCCATCAAAAAACACAACATCAAGCTCTGAACGCGTAAGATGGTTCATCCATGCTTGTTTAATATTGTTTTTAAGCAACACACCCAAAGGACCAAAATCGTAAACCCCATTCAGGCCACCGTAAATCTCAGCTGATTGAAAAACAAAACCACGACGTTTACAAAGAGAAACAACCTGTTCAAGCGTTGCCATGAGTGCACATATCCTCTTAAAAGACACAAGATGCGGTTAGCTTACCACATCCGCAAGAGATCTCCACTTCAAGCCACTTTTAAAACAGGGTCTATAGAAATTTCACGGGGTTTCATAAGAGCATTAAACGGCAAAATGGTTACATGCTCAGAAAGTGCATAACAATGATCGCCCGGATACAAAATAAGGCCGTGCTGAACACTGCTACCATGCTCCTCTCGAAACGCCATAATCCCCCGCATGTCGTGTTTTGTAAGCGATGTGCCCAATTTAATTTCGATAGGATACAGCTTTCCATTCATATGAAGAACAAGATCAACCTCTGCCCCACCAATCTTGCGCCAATGATACACCACGGGCTGTTTATACAATCCCTCAATCAATTGATGCACAAGATTCACGCAGTACGTTTCAAACAACGCCCC
>JBEITS010000045.1:0-7757 GCA_040374805.1 Campylobacterota bacterium
CGTTTGATGCAGGAACGCCCTTGGGTTTATGGTTAACTCGCGATTTTGAGCGAACCTGGTATACAGTTAATGCTGTTCGGCTGCTGTTTCAATATGAGCCTGCCGATGACAGCGTTACGGTCTGGGGATGGCAATACGATCGTAGTGATGGGGGTAGAAATTGTTGGGTGGGGCCTCTTGAAGGTGATTTGAAGATCTGTGTTGATACGTCGTATACCCTCGCGTTTGATCAATACAATAAAATTGATTCTGTGAATGCTTTAAATTTAGTTGAAGGTATGCGTGTTAGGCTTCCTGAAGAGCCACCAGCGTCAGAAGGTCATCGTTATGACCGTTATCGTTTGGACGATGCTAATTACCAAGAGTATCTTGTTGATCTAAAAACTTTTGTTAAGCAGTCTAAGCGGTCTGTGGAATATTGTGATTTTAGGTTGTTTTGCCATAATTTTAGGGACGATTCTCGTTATGAAGAACATAAGATGCATGTTCATCAGGTGGATACAATAACCAAACAGGGCACCTTATCTTCTGCAAATCAAAATGCAGATGTGCTGCAAGAAATCGCGCTCATGCGTGCAGGGGGGTGGTATCCTCATCCATATCTGCGCCCGTATAGGGGTGGGCATGTTTCTAGGTCTGTTGGTCCTTAACAACGTTTACCCATAACTCCACAAATTCTTCTGTTCTGATTTGTTGCGCTCGTAAATTGAGCAATCGCTCGGGGATTTCTGGCGTATAAAATTTTGAACCTTTAAGGTTGTTGCGTAGCATTTGGCGTGGAAATTTAAAGCATTGCCGCATAAAAAGCCAAAAATTTTCGATATCAGGAATTGTTGCAAGGTTTGCTTTGGGTTTAAAGCCTACAAGCCGAGAGAAAATCTTGGGTTGTGGTTCAAAGGCGCTGGGTGGAACTTTGTTGAGTAATGTTAGTTCAAAATAATGCTGGAAGAAGTGCGAAACCGCGCCAGCATCTCTGCCTGTTTGTGCTACAAGCCGTTGAGCAACCTCTTCTTGCACCATTACAACCCCGTGCGAGAATAAATGAGCCTGACGCTGAATTTTGTGCAAAATCGGGAATGTTATGTGGTAGGGCAAGTTGGCAAGCAGAACCACAGGGTTTTCTGCAGAAAAGAAATTTTCTAAGGAAACATCCAAAATATTAATAAGATTTAGTTTAAGTCGTGGGTCAATCACATTTTTTTTTACAACGTTGAGCCATTCTTCATCGATTTCAAAAACCTGTAATTCTTTGCAGGGTGTTTGCTGCAAGATCGATTTAGTAAGAAAGCCGTCTCCGCAACCAATCTCCATAACTGTTGTTGATGGCACAATCAGAGCGTTTTCTAGAATTGCATCTACAACCCCCTGGTCACGCAAGAAGTTTTGGCCGTGTTCCTTTTTTTTACGAGGTTCATCGGCGCTTCTGCGTGCAGGACGCATCTTTTCTTTGTACGAAACAAAGTTTTTATCGTCTCTAAGGTCTATTTTGGTGGAGTAGGAGAGATGGGAGGCCGAACGTTTCTTTTTCATGCGCTGTATGGTGCTTTTTATAAAAAATATGCCTGATTGTTAGTTCGGCAACAGATACATACTACCTTAAAGCTATATCGCCAATTTGGATAGGTCTTGGTTGGGATAATGTTTGTAAATGTTGTGGTTGTGTATGGGGCAGACACGATAGGTCTGCCCCTGTTGGATTTTCTATGCCTGAGGTGCTGGTTCTAGTAAGATCTCTACGGCTTCATCGAGTGTTTTTATGTACGTGATATTGATTTCTGGGAAATCTTTGCGAATTTGTTCAATGGTGTCTTTGGAGCACTCTGGGAGCAAAATATTCTTAATGCCCGCTTGCTCTGTTCCCAAAATTTTTGCTCGATAGCCGCCTACCGGTAAGAGAACTCCCTGTGCAGAGAGCGCACCGGTCATGGCGTATCCTGGGCGAACTGCTCGTTTTGTAAGTGCTGAGATGAGAGCAACAGCTGAGGCTATCCCTGCGGAAGGCCCATCAATTTTATTGTACGTTTGATCGCTGAATAAAAAGTCTGAGTTTGAGAAAACTTCGGGGTTGATATTGTATTTTGCGCAGACAGATTTGACGTATGCCAGCACCCAAACAGCAGATTCTTTCTTAGATTTTCCGTATAAGGACGAATCTTTGAGTTGTCCTTTGCCAAATGGGATTACCGAAGCAGCTATTTTTGCAATGCCGCCACCATCGCGTCCCATGGCATACATGCCGTTTGTAAGCCCAATTACAGGTTCTGTAGCAGGTTCTTTTGAGGGGTCGGTTTGGAGTAATTCTGCATGAAGTTCGCCTAAAATATCCGATGCGTTAAGCGCGATGATGGGTTTTTGTTCTAAAAGCATGCGAGCAAACTTATCGGCTGCTACTTGCAAGAAGCGCTTAAGGTTACGTACGCCATATTCTGTTCTCAGCACTTTTTCTGCAATAGGTCGCACAAGATCATGCATTTTTTGCGTTATGTTGTCATCAAAGCCCATAGAGGCTGCAAGTTTAGGAACGATCATCGCATGGGCAATATCAATACGTTCTTTAAGGCTGTACGGTTCCATGGTAATCATGTGGAGCCTATCCACTAGCGGTGATGGGATATGGGACATATCGTTGGCAGATGCAATAAAGATGACGTTTGAAAGATCTAGATCAAAGCCTAGAAAACTATCTCTAAATGTTTTGTTTTGCGCAGGGTCGAGAACCTCAAGGAGTTGAAGAATTACTTTAGGGTTTGCTTTATCAAGTTCATCAAGCAAGATTACGGGGTTTTGGCATCCTGTGTGGCAGAATGCTTTTCCGATGGGTCCTGGGCCATCTCCAAACATCTCATGTTCGCCAGCTCCGCCCTTGAGAGACTGAACAGATTCAAGTGCAATTCGAGCAAAAGGTCTTCCTAGCGCTTTTGCTATAGATTCAGAGAACGTTGTTTTCCCAATCCCTGCACCACCAACAAAACAGAGGGTTTTATTGGTTTTTTCTGCAGTATTTTGGGCGCTCATATGAAGCCCTGCCAGGAAGTCTAAAATGCTTTCTTTAATACTTCCAAGCCCAAAATGTGTGGAATGGAGCTGCGTAAGTGCGTTGCTGAGGGGAGGATTGGATGTGAATGTTTTATTAAAAGGAAATTTAGCGATCCAGCTCATGTAGAGGAGTGTGATAGCATCTCCTCCACGCCATGGCTTAAGGGCCGTGATGTGGTTGTTAACCAGCTGGAACTGTTCGGGCGTGAGCTTGAGTTTTTTAATGACATCATTGCATTGAGCTTGAACGTTTTTTGCGGTCGAAACATGGTGTGTTGTGAGCAGTGGATCGAGCATGCTGAGTACGTTTTGTGGCGTAAGCTGCAGCGTTTTATTGTGGCACAAGATTGTGGCGATTTGTTTTGCAACTAATGACTGAATGGCTCTATTCAGTTCATGAAGGCCCTTATCGTAGGGCATTACATATTCAACAAGTGTTGGAAGAATGGAGTGCAGCTCTTCAACGGCAATTTCTGGGATATTTCGTTCTTTTAATGCCTTAGGTAAGAAAAACTCTCGTGCGATTTGTAGTTTTTCTTCAGGGGTATAGCCATCGAGGTACACAACTTCCAGGTGTTCAAGCAGCTTTTGGGGAATGAGAGTTGCATCGGTTGCTGTGGTGACAAAAAATGCTTCAGAAAGGTTGATTGGAAAGCCTGCAAATTGGTCCTTAAATTGCTGGTTGGTTGCTGGGTTGAGTGCATTGATAAGAGCAGGCAGGTTGAGGCGGTGAGTCTTGTCGATATTGTCCAAAATTATTGCGGCTGCTTTGGTTTTTGTGGTGCAAAAAGCGGTGAAAAACGCTCCAGGTTGTGCTCCGGTGGCAATAAGTGGATCTCCCTGAAGTGACGGGTTGGCGGCAAGATCGATTGTATGTTCTGGCCGACAGAGAGCTTCTGCAACAGTCTGAGCAAGGGCGGTTTTTCCGGTGCCGGGAGCCCCAACAAAGCAGAGTGTTTTTCGATGGATTGGTGGTGTTGCGGCATGCGTAGCAAGTGTTTCGTAGATTATTCGTGCTTGGTGCAAGAGTCCAATTCGCTTAGAGCTAAGTGCCTTGAGGGCTGTATGTTTATCGAATTTTTGTGGAGGGGTCTTTTTCCAGGGGAAGGC
Organism: Campylobacterota bacterium; assembly: GCA_040374805.1. Taxonomy (GTDB): domain Bacteria; phylum Babelota; class Babeliae; order Babelales; genus VHBT01. The sequence continues at coordinate 4,147 of JBEITS010000045.1, forward strand.
GTTGATAGCTGTTTGGTAAGCAAATCTGTTTACGGGAGAATCTGCCAGCTGCAAGTTGATTGCATGTTTTGCCTGTAAAAACTCGGCCTCTTCGCGAGGATCGGTTGGAATTAATTCTTCTACAATGTTGGGGGTGAGTTCAAACGTAAGGTCTGGCGAGGTTTGTTGTTGTGCTTTAATGGCGCAATGGGTTATGACGTTGGCAAGAGCATTGTTGATTGTTGCAATACTTCCATTATTGGCAGAGCTATTATCAACGATTGCCGGAATGAACCGAGCAATGCTGAGGAGCGTTTTTTGCGGTAATGAATAGTTGCTGAGAAGTTTTGGCAGCAAAAACTTGAAAGTAACATCAACTTTTTGGTCGCGTCTGTAGGGGGTTATGTTGATGGTTGCTACGCGGTTTTGCAGTTTTTTTAATAATTCTTTGGGCACATCTCTTTGTGATGAAACAAGAAAAATAAATGTGATTTCTGAGGTGTTGATATCAAGGTGCAAGAAATTATCACGAAGAGTAAGTGGTCCGTTTTGATTGATGCAGTTAAAAAGGTTTTTTGTTTCAGCGGTAGAAAGTTCATCGAGATTTTTAATGATTACAACAGGGTTGGTAACGCCTGTTGATGCTAACGCGTTAGCAATTTCTCCCATTGAGGGCTGGTCGCTCAAGGCTGATGAGCCAGAAAACCCTGCAGAAAATGATGATTCTAAGTCGTTTGGATCGCAATTAATTGTATAACTTGGGCGGCCCAGTGCGCTTGCGATGCCTTGAGCTATAAGATTTTTCTCAAAATCATGCGAGCCTGAGAGTAAAAGAATTTTATGGTTAGAAGCGCTCATGGACGCATTAAGATCGAGCAGATCGGTTAAGGGCTCAATGATATTTTCTAGTAAGCAGGCATTGGATAGAAGTTGTTCGGTGCGTTTTTCTTTGTCGCGTGGAGTTGCAGGTGTGCGCTTCCAGGGGAATGTTTCGATTATTTTTGTGATGTAGGATGGAGCAATGTGCGGGTTACTTGCGTGGCGCAACAGTATTTCACGGCAATTTTCAGGAACGCCTAGAGAAATCATTTTTTGGGTCAATTCTTGTGCGTCTGACAAGGCTGAATTGAGCTTGATGGTGAACGATTCTACAAAAGGGGATGTCTCTGCGGATGCTTGGATGTTGGAATTTTCGGCCGAAAGTGCTGGAATTGTGAGCAAAAATAGGGTGTACAACAACCACGGGGCTTTTTTTAGGGACATCATGGTATTTGTTTTCTTTGCAAGAAAGTGGTTACTCATACAAAACAATGTATACCCCTGAGGGGCTTTTGAGAAATGATTCCCAGGAAATTACGGTTGGCGTGTTGTTTATGATGCAGGGTTTAGCAGAAGCTCAAGAGCCTGTGGCACCGTGGATACATAAAAAATATTGAGATCTGGAAAGTCTTTTTTGAGTGCTTCGATTGTTGGTCGTGCGCTTTCGGGTACTACAATATTTTGAATTCCCGCTTGTTCGGTTCCTAAGATTTTAGCCCGATACCCGCCTACAGGTAGGGCGTTACCATGCATGTCGATAGCACCAGTTACGGCAAAGTTTTGTTTTACGGTTCTTCCTGTTAACGCGGAAATTAAAGCTACTGTTTGGGCAATGCCAGCAGAGGGGCCGTCTACTTCTTGATAATGTTGGTCTCCAAAAACAAAATCTGAGTTGGAGAAAATTTCCGGATTAATGTTGTAGGTTCTTGCGATACTTTTTACATATGCAAAGACTCTTTTCTCAGATTCAAGAGATGTTTTTCCTAGCAATCCAGAGCTAGAAAGATTCCCTTTACCGTTGGAATTTATAACTACTTCAACTTTTAAAAGCCCTCCGCCATCACATCCATGGGCGTACATTCCATTAACAATTCCTACACAGTCTTCTGTATTGGCACATGTGGCGGGGTGTGTTTGCAGAATTTCTGGGTCGAGCGATGCAAGAACTTCTGAGGCCGAAATTGTGGTGATTTCCGCTGCCGTTTCCAGCTCTTTTTGGAGCAAAAGCTGTCGGGCATATTTTTCTGCAGCAATTATCAGGGCGCGCTTGAGGTTTCTCACTCCAAATTCGTAGCGAGCGATCTTTTCTACAAGCGGCTCTGCCAAATTTTGTAATTTTTCTTGAATTTCTGCACTAAACATAAAGTTTTTTGAGATTTCAGGAATAAGCTTGGTTTGAGCGATTTCGATACGTTCTTTGCGGCTGTAGGGGTGCATGTTGATTATTTGCATGCGGTCACGGAGTGGCGAGGGGAGTTTGCTGATATCGTTAATAGAGGCGACAAACGTTACCTTGGAAAGATCCATCTCAAAATCTAAGTATGTGTCTTTAAATGTTTTATTTTGGGATGGGTCTAAGAGCTCTAAGAGTTCTGTTGTGAGTTCAGTAGGGGCTTTTTCTAATTCATCGAGCAAAATAACAGGATCAAGAACGCCACTTGTGATAAGCGCCCTGGCGATGGGGCCCGGAGCTGAGGAGTGTTGTTCGCTAATTGATTTAGAGGAAGAAAGGCTTTTTATGGCTCCAAATGAAATTTTGGTAAATTTTTTACCTAATGCATCTGCAATAGATTCTGCAAATGTTGTTTTTCCAATTCCTGGGCCGCCGTAGAGGCAGAGGATTTTCGGTTGTTGTGTAGAGCTCATGTGTAAGCCTGCTAGGTAATCAATGATAGATTCTTTTGCATCGCAGATTCCTGTATGAGTCTTATTAAGTTGAGTTATTGCATCGTGCAGCGTTGGGTGGGTTTCTGTGAGTTTATTAAAAGGGTATTTCATAACCCATTCAAGATAATTTCTTATAAGACTCCTGCTTCCTTGCCACGCACTTAATTCGCCAATTTTCCGTTCAACATTTTTTAAGACATTTGCCGGGATTGTAGAGTTTTGGGACAACAATATTGTTGTTCGTTCGTCGTTGCGCATAGCCTTAAACGCAAGTGCCGCTACGATGAGCACAGTTGTTGCTGCTCCTACAACAAAACTGCCAACTGCAGATTTCGAGGGGATGAAAGAGGCTTGGGTTGGGGGCGTAAGCATTAAAAAAAATGCTGCGAGTAAGGTAATAAACCGTCGCTTAGAGAAATGCATCATATATCCACGTGCTAAAAATAGTCCTATAAAACGTATTTCTAGTGTGATGGTTCTATGTTTTTTATCAAAGGGCAGGTGGTAGCCCCCGATTTTTTAGCAAAAGACTTTATTTTTTTGTGTTTATTGGGTTCTAAGGGTTCTAATAATTGCCTGGGTGAGGTGCTTTTTCAAGTCGCGAATACTCCGTGTTTTTGCTGTTTTTTCTAAAGCTGCCGCAACAATGAGCTGTTTTTTTGCCTCAGAAAGCTTGTGCGACTGGTTGATGCTCTTCCAAAGAATGTTATTAGCCATAAAAACGCGTTCTTCTTCTGTGTAATTAGGGATTTCGATCATAATCATTCGATCGAGCAGGGGCCCTATAATGTTGCTTCGGTCATTAGCTGTTACGATGTAAAGAGGTTGCGAGACGTCTAAGGGTAGGTCTAAATACAAGTCTCTAAAGTTATTGTTTTGAACGGGATCAAAAATTTGAAGTAAGCAATTTTGAATGGTTCCTTTAG
>JBEITS010000022.1:0-10968 GCA_040374805.1 Campylobacterota bacterium
AGCTTTGTATGCGCCATCATTTCGGTTTATACCGGTTGGGGCATGTTTGCGTTGGTGGTTCAGCGTGTTGCCGAACGAATTTTTGTTCTTTTGGGATACATTTTTGCATCGCCTTGGCGCATCGGTTTTGATGTTGATTTTTCTCTTGTTAAACGCTGGGTATCTCTTTTTGGGTATGCAACCTGGGCGGGCGGCCTTCTAAGTATTTTTTTGTACGACTTTATGGGTGCTTTTGTGGGCGTTAATTCTGGAACTCACGAGGGCGGGTTGTATGCACGTAGTTTTAAGATGGCAACATTGCCGCTTATGATAACAACGGTTTTTAACCGTCTTTCTACGCCTCTGTATGCCTCTTCTCGGTGCGATAAGGTTCTTATAAAAAATATTTTTCTCAAGTCGCAGTTTATCAAGGCGCTTTTGTTGGTTCCCATTCAGATCTTTTTTATGCTTACCGCGCCGTTTTGGATTCCGTTGATGCTGGGCGACCAGTGGGCTAGCGCTGTTTTTTTGTACCAGATTTTGGGCTTGTATGGAATGATTCGTGGTTTTTACGATGATGTTACAGCTGTATTTGTATATGGCTTGCGTTGGCCGTGGGTTCCTTTGCAGCAACATATTGTTCAGGCTGCGTCTATGGCGCTTATGCTTGGTATCTTACGCCCTTTGCTTGCGGGTTCTGTGCTTGCTGCGGGTGTTATGTGCGGAGCTATTGCGTTAACCGTGCTTGCAATCTGGGTTCGTGTTATCGTGTCGTTGCAGATTACCCTGCATGATGGTATAGAATGCGTGCACGACGTTGCCAGCTCTGGAATGAGGATGGGAAGCGCTCTTATTCAAAGGGCTCTGTCTCTAAGGAATGATGATGGAGAAAAGAAGAATTCTGCTGGTTGGGGAACGTTCTTTAGATGAGCACGGCTATGCCTATGCCGATTCCTTTTACGATATTTTGCGATTGCAGGGTCACTCTGTCTTGAGTATCGATGGAACACATGTTTCAAAAGATCTTTTTGGTAGAAAGCGCCGCGCCGAGCTAACACGTGTTGAGCGTTACGTGTTTGATCGAAGATTTAATACCTATCTTTTGAATGTTGCCCAAGCGTATCGGCCCGATGTCTGTTTTGTGATTAAGGGCGATACCATTAAGGCTGCAACAATCAGCGCCGTAAAAAAGGCAACGGGATGTAAGTGGGTTCTGTTGTATCCCGATAATCCGTTTATGTTGAGTAACGGAAACTCTAATTCTGAAGTTATTCGCTCTCTAGAGCATTGTGATGTGGTCCTTTCGTGGGCTCAGATGCTCATTCCTGTTTTTAAGTCTCTTGGGGTTGAGCATGCGTGCCATGTTCCTTTTGGGTACGATGAACGCTTTTTTACCCATAAAAAGACGGGTGAGGAAACTTTGGATGTGGGCTTTGTGGGCACGGCAGATGATGAGCGTGTTGGGATTTTGGTTGAGCTTATGGCGCGTCTTCCGTATGTTTCGTTTGGGATTTGGGGCAATAAATGGGAAGAATATATTCGTCAGGCGCCTATTTTAGCCCAAGCCTACAAAGGACCTGCTGTTTATAAACAGGCCATGGTGGATATCTTGCAAAGTTGTTCAATTGTCCTCAATCCTGTGCGTTTGCAGAACTATAGCTCTCATAATATGAGAAGTTTAGAGGCTGCGGCCGCTGGAGTATTTCAGCTAGCGACATATACCTACGAACATGCCCATGTCTTGTTTTCCGAGGGAAAATCGATAGCATTGTATAAGAATCCTTCGGATCTGGCGGCTAAGGTTAGCTGGTATTTGGCTCATCCTGAAGAGCGGCGAGTAATTCGCAACCACAGTCAGGTTCATATAAAAACGTATTCTTTGCAGCAAGTTTTGATGCGTTTTTTTGAAAATGATCTGTGTTTCTGCTCAACAGTTTTAGAGGGCTACGACAGCGTTCGGCCGGCTTGCGACTACAAGGGTGTTGTGTTAGATGAACAAGCAGCAATCAACAAATAAGCCTCCTATTGCCATTATTGCACCTCATTTTAGCCATGGGGGTGGGGTTCTTTCTTCTCTAAAAGTTGTTTACGAATTTTGTGAACAATACTTTTCGCCCAAGATTTATAGCCTTAGTTTTTTGCCCGATACGGCAATGAGTCTTCGTTCATTACGTTTTACGTCAACCACGCGCGAAAAAACATACGAGGGCATGAGGTGTGTTGAGATTGGCGCGCGCTGGTCGCGCTGGGAGCCTGGCCATTATTGGTTTACGCGCAGATTGTGGAAGCGCCATTTAGGGGCGTATCGCTATATTTTTGTGCTGGGAGGTACTCCTCATATTGCCCATCCCGCTGTAATTCTTAATAAAACATTCATTTTATGGTTGGCATCGACTTACTTGGATGATCGTATTCACCGCCTGGCTCAGGCTTCGGTGTTTGAAAAAATTATGCATCATGCTCAAGCTCCGTTTATGGAGGCAATTGAGCAGCAAATTCTTAAAAAAGCAGCTATTTTGCTCCCCATGAGCACCTACACCAAGGGACTGTGTGAAAAAATTGCTCAAATGCCTTTTGATAACGCCCGTGTGTGCCCTGTTCCCGTTCCATTGCATGAGGTGGTAGAAAAAGAGCATGTTGCTCCGTTTCGTATTATTTCTGTTGCTCGGTTTATTGATGCGCGTAAAAATTTCAGAATGCTTTTGGCTGTTTGTGAAAAGCTTTTAGAAGAAGATAGCCGTTTTTCTTTTGATATTGTGGGGGTTTACCCCGAGCGGATAGGCGATGTTCTGAGGTTGCAAACGCGGTTTGGCGATAGAATTATATTTCATGGCTTTATTAAGCCAGATCGATTGCAAAGTTTGTATCAGCAAGCATTTCTGGCGCTTATTACTTCAGACCAAGAGGGATTAGGTATTGCAGGTTTAGATGCTCTCTCGTGGGGTGTTCCGGTTATTTCAACTCACTGCGGTGGGGTAACAGATTATGTTGTTCCCGGGCTTTCGGGTTTACTTGTTGAGCCGGGCGCCGTGCGTGAAATGGTTGAGCGCGTTAGAGCGCTTGCGGGCGATCCTAAGACGTATGCGTTGATGCGTAAGGGCGCACTTTCTGTTGTTCATTCTAGATTTTCAAAACAAGCCGTATTTATTAAATTTCAATGGGCGTTAACGCGTGCGTATCCCGAACTGGGAGATCTTTTTGCGCGAGACGATGAGCAGGAGGTTGCGAGTGAAGATTCTGATTGTGGGACATGCGTATCTGTCTTTGATCAACCGAGAAAAGTGGGCCGCGTATAAAAAACAATTCCCGCATGATGAAGTTACGGTTGTAACCCCTTGCGAGTGGAATGATGCGCTTTTTTCGCTTAAAAATGAGTTGGATTCTGATGGATATATCCATCTTCCTATTGCCCATTCTGGCAATGAGGTTTTGCATCGTTATGCATGGACGGATGTTTGGCGTGTTATGCGTTCCGTTTCGCCCGATGTTTTGCTTGTAGAGCAGGGCGATAATGCCTTTTCGTATTTCCAGTGGATTGTTGTTTCTTTGCTGCAATTTAGAAATATTCCGCGAATCTTTTTTACGTGGGTCAATTGGAAGCATCCCTGGGGTTGGCGTTATCGATTCTTTTGGTGGCCTATCGAAATCTTTAATCGTTTCTTTTCTAGGGCGGCAATTGTTGGAAATCCTGAGGCGCAAGAACTCTTGCGAGAGAAGAATTTTACTGGACCTGTTCTTGTTTCTCCGCAGCTTGGAGTTTCGTTAGAGCATCTTGTTGAGCATGCAAAATTAACTGATGTAGCACGTCCCAAAGTTATTGGTTTTGTTGGGCGTCTTGCTCAAGAAAAAGGAGTTTCTTTGCTTTTAGAAGCATTTGCTCAGATTGCTGACAGGTTTCCTGAATGGTCTTTATGTGTTGTTGGGAGTGGCCGTGAGCGCGATGCCTTGGTTGCCTTAACGCATGCGCTGCATATTCACGAAAAAGTTGTGTTTACAGGATCTGTAGATCATTATCGAGCGGTTCAGCTCATTCAGTCGTTTGATGTTTTTGTGTTGCCATCGCTCGATACACCAACGTGGAAAGAGCAGTTTGGACATGTGATTATTGAAGCAATGATGGCAGGAGTTCCTGTTGTTGGATCGGATGCGGGAGCAATTGCGTGGGTGATTGGTGATGCAGGATTAGTTTTCCCTCAAAAGAGCGTAACAGCGCTGCGTGATGCTTTGTGCAATTATATGTCGCATGAAGAGGTGCGAGTGTTGTATGGTGCGCGTGGGCTTACTCGCGTTAAGGAATTGTACTCGCATGATGTGATTGCGCGTAATATTGGAAATTTTTTACATTCATTAGTTTAAGTGCGCCGAGGAAATCTTATGAAAAAAATGACGGTTATTGGAGCAGGGTACGTTGGTCTTGTAACGGCGGTTTGCTTTGCGTCTCGCGGGCATAAGGTGAGCGTTGTTGAGCGCAACCAGTCGCGCGTTGCGGCGCTTGAGCTGGGGCAAGTTCCTTTTTATGAACCAGGCCTTGAGCAGCTGTTGCGGCAAGCTCTTGGCATGGGAAATATTACGTTTTATTCCGATCTTCCTCAGGCACTTGCGCTCGAGCCAGAAGTTGTTTTCTGTTGTGTAGGAACGCCTTCTCAGCGCGATGGTGTGGTGGATTTAACCGACGTTTGGGCTGTTGTTGTTGAAGTTGCACGTAACTTGCGCGCTCGTACATTGTTTGTTCAAAAATCGACAGTTCCTGTTGGGACGTGCAAAAAAACAGAAGATATCTTTAATAATGTTTTTAAAAACTGTGGTCATGCTTTTGGTTTTGATATTGCTTCAAACCCTGAATTCTTGCGTGAAGGCAATGCCATTTACGACTTTATGACGCCTGACCGTGTTGTGTTTGGAGTTCATTCGTCGTATGCCGAAAAGCTTATGGTTGAGTTGTATTCTCCTTTTGTGGTTGATGCATCTAAACAGTTGTTGAGCATGAGTTTTGAATCTTCTGAGCTTACAAAATATGTAGCAAACACCATGCTTGCAGGTCGCATTAGTTTTATGAATCAAATTGCACTGCTTGCAGATAAAATTGGCGCAGATGTTTCTGCTGTCGAGCGAGGCGTAGGTTCTGATACGCGTATTGGTCAGCATTTTCTTAAGGCTGGCTTGGGTTATGGCGGCAGCTGTTTTCCAAAAGATATTAAGGGCTTAATTCATCTTGGTCGTTTGTATGGCATTGATATGACCTATGCAAATTGTGTTGAAAAAATTAATGAAGACCAAATTGCGGCGTTTCTTGGTCGTATTTACGATCATTATGATGCTCTTATCAGCAACAAACGTTGCGGGTTGTGGGGCGTTTCATTTAAGCCAGAAACAGATGATATTCGCTGCGCTCCGGCGATTGATGTGCTTAAGGGGCTTGCGGATAAGGTTCAAGAATTGGTTGTGTACGATCCTGTTGCGCTCGATCAACTTAAATTATCGTACCCTCAGATGCGTATTGAATATGCGCGCTCTGCAACAGAAGTTCTTAAACGCACAGACTTTTTGGTTATTTGTACCGACTGGGCTGCGTTCTCATCGTATGTTCCAACAGATTTTCTAAGCTTGTCTGACCGCGTTGTTTTTGATGGCAGAAATATGTTTGAGCCGCGTTCTATGGCAGCTGCGGGTATCACGTATTATCCTGTTGGCCGATGTGCAGAAGCATCGCGTGATGTTTCTGTTGTGATGCGCGGAGCGCGTGCTACGCATTAAGAAGCTTGTAGCCCGATTGGTGAAGGGGTTTTTGTATGTGCGGAATGTCCGGCTTTATTTTTGATGCACGAGCGCGGGAGGTAAATACTGCGGCGGTTGGAGCTGTTAAAAATATGATGCACGCAATTGTGCATCGCGGCAGAGATGGCGAAGGTCTTTTTGTTGATGCCGTTGGGCGGTGCATTCTTGCGCATCGCAGGCTTGCTATTGTGGATGAATCGGCTGATGGAATGCAGCCGATGACCACTCTCGATGGGAGGTATACTCTCGTCTTTAATGGTGAAATTTATAACTATAAAACACTTGCGTCAGAGCTTTCTTCTTTGGGTGTTGTTTTTGCAACTCAGACCGATACCGAGGTTATTTTACAAGGATTTTCTGTTTGGGGAGTGGATGTCTTTAAGCGATTGCGAGGTATGTTTGCGTGTGTTGTTTGGGATGCTTTTGAGCAGCGAGCGTTATTGGTGCGCGACCAGTTTGGCATTAAGCCGCTCTATTGGGCGCGTGTTCTTATTGGGCGCGATTCTGGTATTATTTTTGCTTCTGAACTTAAAGCAATCTTGGCCAGCGGGCTTGTTGCAAAAATTATTAACAAGCAAGCGCTGCAAGAATACATGCAATTTTCTGCCGTTCATGCACCATTAACGATGATCCAGGGCATTCATGCGTTAGAGCCTGCAACAATTATGACGCTTGCCGATGGGCATATAAGCCAGGAAGTTTTTTGGGATATTGCTTCCATTCATACCGAAACCAAAGAGTATTCGTTTGCAGATCGTGTGGCGCGGGTCCGCGAGAAATTTATAGAAGCTTGTAGCTTATATACCGATTCTAATCTTGATGTGGGCGCATTTTTGAGTGGCGGAATAGATTCAACGGCGGTTGTTGGGTGTGTGCGCCAGTTGTTAGGTAAGCCGCTCCAGACTTTTGCATTGGGTTTTTCGTCTCCTACGGGCAGTGTTGCAGATGAATCTGAAATTGCTCAACGCACGGCTCAGCGGTTTGGTGCAAAGCACCATGAGTTGCGTGTGGATGGACATATTGCAAGGTTGGCTTTTCGTTCATTTGTCTCTTCTATAGATCAGCCCAGCAGTGATGGACTTAATACGTTTTTAATCTCACGCCTTGCTGGTGAGCACGTTAAAGTTGTGCTCTCGGGCTTGGGGGGCGATGAGCTCTTTTTGGGATATCGTTATTTTAATGAGCTTCTTAACATGCAGCGGTTTGGCAAGCTGCCGGGCGCAAGTTTTTTTGAACCTGTTCTCTCGGATCTTGTTTCTAAAAGTAGCGCAATTCGCTCTGTGGCTTACAAAATGGGCTGCGGCTTCTTGCAGCATGGGCCTGCCCGTAAAGATGCATTGTATAAAGCCTATCGATCGTTGCTTCCTCAAGATTGTCCCACCCGGGTTCTTAATTTTGATGTTCGCTCCCAGATGTTTTCTAAAGCTTCTTTGGTTGATGAGCATTTGGAGCGTGTTTTCTCTGAGGAGCTTGATGAGCTTAATGCTTTTTCTAAGGCTGAGCTTGCGTGGTATATCCCGGGGATTCTGGCGCGCGATACCGATGCTGCAAGTATGGCTGCAACTATAGAGGTTAGAGTTCCCTTTTTGGATATTGAGTTGGTAGAGCTTACGGTTGCCATTCCAAGTTTTCATAAGCGCTGGGCAAACCAAGAGACCAATAAGCCGCTGTTTGTTCAGGCTTTTAGAGATATTTTGCCCGATGAAGTGGCATTGGGGCAGAAAAGGGGCTTTGAGATGCCTTTAGGGTTTTGGCTTAAAGCGCAATTTAGAGATCAGCTTGAGGCTCTTAAGAATGAACGGTGGGTTGATAGGCTAGAAGTTGCTCGATTGTGTGACCAGCTCAACCAAGACCCGCGCGAATATCGTAAATTATGGTCACTTTTGGTCTTGGCCGAGTGGAAAGACGTCCACGGGCTGAGTTTCTAATAAAATATTTCTATATGTAACGAGTTTTTTGGGAAAAGCTTATAAAAACCCTTAAAGCTCGCGTTTTTTGCCTGAGAGTATGATTGTTCGCCCGGGTTTTGGTTGCGTGCTAATCTCAGAGCATACTGCTTTTAAAGCGTTTATTGTGCGATGTATGAAAATTAATAACGTATTTTTGTGGGCCCTGGTGGCTTTCTCTGGTTTTGGACCTGTTTTTGCAGCTCCAAAAAAGCCTCTTGCTACGGTTAACCGTAGTGTTGTGGCTCAGGGAACCGTTCATGCGGCAACATTTTTCTACGAACAAGATGCCAAGGTTGTATCGCTTTCTAAGGTAGAGCCGCGTTTTTTTGCTGTTTTGCCGTCAGACGATGCTTTTAGTAGTTTTGTTTCTAGCAAGCGGCATACAGCATTTTCAGCACTTCCGTCTTGGAATCCTCTTTTTAGGTTGATGACTCAGATTGCGTCTTCGGTTGAATTATTCAAAAGTTCAGCTGAAGTTAAGGCGCAACTTCAGGCGCGTATTGAGTTTAAGGATAGTAAAAAAGCATTTTTTATAACGTGTGATCTTGCTAAGTCAGATCTTGCAAAAAAACCTCTAAAAACTTCTGCTGTTATAACAGTCTTTGGTGCTTCGGCTAAACCATTTGTCCCTCTTGTGAATCTCTTGCAGGCGGTTGTGTGCGCTGATGCGCCACCGTTTAGGCATTGGGGAAAGGTTTATGCGGCTACGTTTATTGCAGCGTTAGCTGAGGTTGCTCGTCTTGTGGTTGGACTAGATGAACCACGGCGTGTTGCAGCACTTGCTTCTGTGTCGGATGAGCTAAAAAAACATCCTGAATTGCAACCCTATCAAGATGGCTTAAATTGGTGTGCGAAAGCTCTTATTACTCCCACAGCGCGTGAAGCAGGGGTGGTTAACGGATCTATTTCAACCCTTCTTTCTGGGTGGAATGGAGTGTTGGAGCTTTTGTTAGATCTGGGCGTAAATAAAGGAACGGTAGCAAATCTTAGGATAGGTGAGCGTGCGCCTATTACTCGAAAATTTAAAAGAAAAGCGTATCGATATCTTTTTTATTCTCAGAATGCTGCGGCCCTGCCGGCGTTTGATAAAAATGCCCGAGCCGTGTTCGCGGCGCTTTGTGCAAAAACAGATCCAACAGAGAAGGCAAATGAATTAGAGCAATTTTTAGTAGAAATTGAGCATTGTATTGTTGATGTAAAAGCATTAGAAGTGCTTTTTGAGGGAAAGACTTACAATCATGTTTATTCTGATTCTGGTTGCTATGATGAATTCTATAAGCTTATTGATTGTTATGGGTACTTGTTGTGGGTGACGCAATTGGGCTGCTATCATTCTTCGCCCGTTGCTTTGGATGGTGCGGTAGACTTTAAAAATTCTTTGCACCGGCTGTATACAGAGGTTTGTGGTGTATTGAATAGAGAGGCGCAGCTGCTTGATGCTCTTACCACAAAAAGAACATTTACTCCTGTTGTTGCGCCTTCCGCCGCAGGTGCATCTCAAACGCCGGGAAGTGTGCTTACTCCAGCTCAGCCTGCGCCATCTTTGGCTCATTCTGCTGCACTTCATCCGCCCGTAGATACTTCTGTTGCTCCTATTTTGAACGAACCCCCACCTCCTGTTGAAGCTGTGGTTTTCCATCAAACCGCTATTCCGAATGATCCTCTCACGGGAAAACCCCAAAATATGGATAAAGTGATGACGCCTGTTGATCTTCGTTGGTGGCATATTTTTGAGCTACGTTCATCGGATGACGTTGATCGGTTTTCGCGAGATGTGAACGCATTTTATGCGTCCTTGGGTGGTGATAAGGAAAAGTGTAAATCTTTCTTGCGTGCGCTTGATCGGTTGCTTGGGGATGTTGATTCTTTAATGAAGTGTTCTGATGCGCTTGGCAACTATGGCGCGTATAAAATTATTCCTGGTCGTGATCGTGATCGTAACCGTGAAAATGCTTGGGATGAGATTAAAAATTTTGTGAGTCCACTTGCCTCTAAAATTTTTTATATTTTGGATAATTATGGCCATATTCTTGCGGTCTCTAATAAAACTGATACTAACGCACAGTTAAAAATCTGGGGTTTAGAACAGCTTAAAATAACGCTGGAAGGCTTCAGGGTTAAGTGTTATGAGGGCTTAAAGCCTCATCTGAGTTCCGGTGAATTGGACGAATTTAAACAACACATTCTTCCTGTTACCAGACGTCTACTAAGAATAGATCCTCGTAAGATTTCTAATGGCCTTTGGAATTGGTATAGAACTCATCAGTGTTCCTTTTCGCAAGAGAGCCTTGAAAGATTCACAGATTATGCAAAGCGCACCCGGAGTGTCCTTCGCGATGAGCGCCCCAAAAAAAAATTCTTACAAGAAATTAAGCAATTAATGCGTGATGTTGTGGTGATTAACGAACTCCTTGCGGGGGGGGGGCTTGATGGGGAGCGTAAAAGTTGGATTGGGGCTGCCTGCTGCCAAATAGAATCTGGTTATGGAAATGTGATAGGGATAGATCTTAGGGTTTTGGGAGGTATTGTAAGCAAACCGTTTTTAGATGTCTTATATAATCTTTATACGCAAGTATCATCCGATTTGGGCCAGACCCTTCTAGGGCAAGATGCGTTGCTTGCGAGCCTTAAAGAAACCTTGCAACCTTCTATTTTTAATGGTGTTGCAGCAGCTGCGGTTTCCACGGCAGTGGGTGCTGGGTGTGGAGCTGGCTCGGGCATGGGCGGTAGCGGTGGTGCAGGCTCGGGTGTGGGTGCTGGGTGCGGAGCTGGCTCAGGTGCTGGTGCTGGCCAAGTGTCTCATGTTCGGCGTGCTCCTTTAGAGCCTCAAACATCAAGCCTTGCGGCAAAAGTTACCACTGCATTTTGTAAAAAGCTTAGCGATTCTAGAAAAATGCATGTTTGCGTAACGTCAGTTATTCAGTTGAGTGAGCGGTTGAGAAAGATTAACGATGAGATTCAGTGCGTCGATTTATCTGCGCAGGAGGGCTTTGCTATTTTTACGTCAGGCAACATCAATATGATTAGCAATAAATCTCTTTCTGGACACCAAGTTTTGTATGACACTGTTGGTAGCTTTTTATCGCCATTCAGCGTAGATGTGGCTGTGGTTTTTATTCTTGATGAGAACGATCTTTCAGAAAACGTAACAAAAAAAGATGGTGCTAAGATATCCTTATGTGATGGTTTAGTCTCTCGCAATTTGAGCCGCTATGAAAATCTGAAAATTGTTATTATCGCACGAGATGTTGCTGCGCCATCAAGC
>JBEITS010000027.1:0-10329 GCA_040374805.1 Campylobacterota bacterium
CATACGGCTCAACAACACCTCTGAGATGCAGCAAAATATTGTTCATAGCAGCCTCTTCGGCCTTCACGCGATAATGCTGGCACACCTCTATCTTTTCCCGCTCACCTCAGTTTTGTTTGCCAACATGGCAATCTGCAACCTCACACTAACATTAGGTGCCGCCTGCAAAAACTATATTTGGAGCCAATTTTACCGCATGCAAACATTCAAAAACGATCAAGAAACGGCAAAGATTATAGGGGCACAAAAACTTGCAGCAGCACTTGAATACGTTGATAGCCAAATCCATTACGATCTTGCCGCAACAACCCTTCCCTCATGGAAGCTCTGTATTCCTCCGTTTCATGAACGAATCGCAAGACTCACAACAAAGTAAGCTCCACAAGAAAACGCTTAAAGTTTGACTTCAAAAATCAATCTGTAAAACTAAACACCGACGAGCAAGAACAGCTCTTTTCATACATAGCACAGTCACCCGGAGAAACCATATTATGAAAATACATCTCAAACTTCTTTTTTCTATGGCATTTGCTGCAACTCGATGCAACGCCAACACAACAAATATCACCCTTTTTAAAAACGCTATCTTGCATGAGGCACTTGAAATCGCCGAAATGCAAGGAGAAGAAAATGCTCACGAATGGCTCAAACGCCTTGTCCGCAACGTAAATAATGCAGCTCTCGGAAAAATCGCTAAAACATTAAACTCGGATATTTTTTATGAATTCGATGAGCAGGGAAATGCCCTACGAGAATACTCCAAAGAAGAACTACTGGCTCAAGCAAGAGCGATTGGGGTAATAATTGATGCAATTAATAAAAACATCATTCATCTAACAGTTGAAGCGGGTTGCAGAATCACATGATGAAAAATCTCTTTCTGGCATCATCGTCTCCAACGCGCCAACTGTTACTCACAGAGGCAGGGCTTTCATTCGAAATCCTTACCACAACGTGCAAAAGAGAGCCATTCAATTCGCAAAAGAACCTCAAACAAAACGCTCAAACTGCCGTAACCTGCAAAGCGAACAGTGTTATACTTCCCCATAAAACTCCTACAATTGCCCAAACAATTTACGTTATTACAGCCGATACGCTTATCGCAGACGTACACAACGAAATGCTGCACAAACCTGTAGATCTTAAAGAGGCAAAAGCTCAACTTACAAAACTTCGTGCGGGACAATGCACCATTGGGACGTATTGTATTGTTCAAAAATTTACCTGGAATGCAAAAAAGGGCTGGATTCTTAAAAAAACTAAGGGCTTTTACGTAAAAAGTACTGCCGAGTTTTATGTTGCCCAAGAAGCAGTTGATGAGTATTTTGCTCATTTGCCAATCGCGCTTAAGGCTTGTGGATCTGGCATCATGGAAGGATATGGCTCTCAATTTCTTAAGAAATTTAATGGATCGTACAGCGGGGCACTGGGCCTGCCGATATTTGAAATAAAAGAAGCCCTGCAAGATTTAGGTTGGTCTCGTCTTTAAACGAAAAACCAATCAAAAAGCCTTACAGGGCTTTAAAAAAGCTTAATTTAGAACATCTTCTGAAGGAATGTTCCAGTGATTGAGCAGATTTTT
Source organism: Campylobacterota bacterium (assembly GCA_040374805.1). Taxonomy (GTDB): domain Bacteria; phylum Babelota; class Babeliae; order Babelales; genus VHBT01. The sequence goes on from JBEITS010000027.1 coordinate 1,583, forward strand.
ATACAACTCATTTCTAAACATTTCACTACGCTCCAAGTCCGTTAGAACCCCTGGAACCGCATTTAATGTCTCTCGCGTCTGATTAATGGCAAGCCATAAAACCCGCGGATCAACAATGTTTTGATCTATTTTTTTAATTTCTGGCCCTAAATTAGCCCCCACCACGTATCCACTACGGACGGCTGGGACCCCTTGAACCAACATAGACTCGATATAATCAAAGAACTCGGTCACTGTTTTTGCCATCGTTTCCGATAGCTCTGCAGGACGAGCTTCTTGGAGCTGAGCAATAGACTCAGAAACTCCACCAGCTAATGCTTTTTGGACCAATTGTTGTAAAGCCGTGCGGTCTTTCTTCAACAACCACCCCATAAGGCAGATTAGCTCAAACGAAACAGATAAATTTGTACTCATAGCAGCGCTCCTTACTCACCACCATTGTGCCGACATCAGAAAGTACGTCAAGACCCTGACAATACCCCACAGCAAAAAAAATAGACGGCTACTGCACCTTAAGTAACAATAGCCGTCTTGGAATAATTAAACAATGCCTGCAATATTAATTATGCAGCAACTGCAGGAACTTCTTGGTTTTCAGCGCCAAAATCGATGCCAGCGCCTTGTTCCATAGCGGCTTGGAGCATGTTGCCCATTACTTTCTCGAACTCTTCTGGATTGTTTTTTTCGAGTTCTTCGAGCTGTTTTTGCATTTCTTTAACTTCTGGACTGTTCATTGCTTCTTGCATCTCTGGGCTATTCATAAAAGCCTCAAAATCTGCTTCGTTAAAGATATCATCATTAAGAGCCAACTGCTCATTTTCATCAGCATCCAAGAGAGATGGCGCTACAGGAGCACTAGAATCGAGCTGAGTTAAGCCCTTTTTCAATTTAAGATCTTTTAATGAGTCTTTATTCAAAAGCTCTTCATCTTCATTAGAAACGGTTGAGGCATCAACAACATCTTCTTGTCCAACAACAGGGGCTTCAAAAAGAGCTTCCGCATCTTTTCCGGTAACCTTACGAGCTGCAACATCACCATGAACCGCAAAAAGCATTGCCACAACAACATATGAGATAACTTTTTTGTTAAACATTCGTAAAACTCCTTTTTTCAACATTAAACACTTCATAACTTATGATGAGTTCGCATAAAAAGCCCGTAAACACGTCTTTTACCGCTCTCACGCTATATTTCAGCTCACAACAACTGAAGTTCAGCTGATTCACGCTGTGTTTCGGGTAGTTTTCAGTAAACCAGAAAATCCCTACCTTGTAAAAAGCCCCTAAGCTAGCGAGCGGGTAACCCCCATAATCCTGTAAATTGTTGCTGTATTTTCCCCTCGAGCTGCAAATCGAAGAGAAAAACCTGTACTTCTGCAACCGTTTTCTTCAAAAATTCCGCTATTTCTTCTTCTGAGCGAGGAGATTTGCCTATAAATCTGAAAAATTCGCGGTCTTGAACAAACTCGCTTCGCTGGGAAAAATCCATTTGCTCTTCCCCAACAGCTTCGTCTTCTTTTTCGCAGCCCAGCTCTTGTAATAAATCAGCTGCTGACGAAATAAGAGCGGCTCCCTGGCGCAAAAGCTCATTACACCCTTTACTGGTTGCTGACGTTATGTTCCCCGGAACAGCACAGACCGTGCGTCCGGACTCCAGAGCGTACGCAGCCGTAATAAGTGCGCCACTTTGCTCCGCAGCCTCAATCACCAAACACGCCTGAGCGATTCCCGCAATAACACGATTACGCGCAGGAAATGTGCCTCGCTCTGGACGTTGTTCCATATGAAACGGCGAGATAAGCGTTCCACCACGCCCCACAACAAGTTCAAATAAATCTTTATTGCCATATGGATACGGATGCAAAAGCCCCGAGCCTAAAACAACCGTAGTTGGGCCGTTCCCCTCGATAGCAATTTTATGGGCAACCGTATCGATACCAAGAGCACCCCCACTCACCACATTCCAGCCTGCTCGAACTATAGATGGCAGTAACGTTTCGGCACACTCTATGCCATACGCCGTTGCAGCTCGCGAACCAACCACCGCTAAGCACTGTACTTGGGAAGCCAAAGCTCTGCCCTGGCGATATAAAATAAGAGGAGGAGCATGAATATTTTTTAAATACAGTGGATACTCACCATCAAAACAAGTATCAACTTCAACATCGTTCTGCTCAATCAGGCTAATCTCTCGCACCACATCCACAACTTGTAATGCTGCTCTGACTTTTTGAGCCGTAGCAAGAGAACAAATTCCGTGTGATACAAAAAAAGCTTCATCGCTCGACAAAAGAACTTCTAATGCAGCAGCAAGTTCTTCATGCCTTTGCGAATAATACTCAATAACATGCACTTGGTCTTGAATGCCTGCCAGAACAGAAAGGGCCCTGTAAATAAATACAGGGCCAACTCGGTCCGCAAGCAGCAGCGTAATAAGATGCTGCTTGTAACTCTTCATATTTCTTTATTCGTCTTCTTCTTCATCTAAATCGTCTTCGACGAGCTCTTCATCATCAAAAAGCTCTTCTTCATCGCCATCATCAAGAACATCTTCATCAATTACATGAAGATTGTCTGCCGCAAGCTCATTAAGAATAAGCGATGCATCAGCACCTTCACCTGTTTGAGTAAGCGTCTCAAGATCGGCAGAAGCTGCTTCTTCATCTGCAACACCTTCATCAAACGAAGCAACGGCAAATACTTTTTGACCCGCATCAAGTCGAATCAGGCGAACGCCTTGAGCGCCACGTCTCATAGTGCGAACTTCTTGTGGCGACAAGCGAATAATTTTACCCGATTGCTCAATCAACAAAATGCTCGATTCATTTGAAACAAGGGCAACCCCAATAACATCGCCATTACGCTTGCCAACAGGAATCGTACGAACACCAAGCCCGCCACGGTGGGCAACTCTAAAGTCTTCAACACGAACACGTTTACCAAACCCTGCTGATGTAACAAAGAGCAAGTCGCGCTGATCTTGAGGAGGAATAACCTCGAGGCCCACAACAATTGCATTGCCACGAATTCTTACACCACGAACCCCCGCAGAGTGACGCCCCATAGGTCTCACTTCTTCTTCCTTAAAGCGGATACCTTGGCCACTGCTTGTTGCCAAGACAACGTCATCAACGCCGGTACTTTGAGAACAGAACGCAAGCTCATCGCCTTCGTTAAGGTTGATTGCGTGAATCCCTGTTTTTCTAACCTTAGAGAATGCGACCGACTCTGTCTTTTTAATCACACCTTTACGTGTAACCATCACAACATACCCCGATTGCAACTCAGCAGCACAGAGAAGCTTTACAACAGACTCGCCAGGAGTAAGAGGAATCAAATTAACAACAGCACGACCACGAGCAGTACGTGAGGCCTCTGGAATTTCATACACACTTAAGCTATACACTCGCCCAAGGTTGGTGAAGAACAGAAGATCGTCATGATTACGTGCAACAAAGACGTCTTTAAGCACATCATCAACATCATCAAGTGCTGCAATTGCTCGTTTGCCTTTACCGCCACGATGCTGAACAGAATACACATCAAGGCCAACGCGCTTGACGTATCCTTTGCTGGTCAATGTTACAACAACTTCGTCGTTAGGAATTAAGTCAATTTCGCCAAGAGCGTTAATTGAGCCTTCAATCTTTGAACGGCGCTTATCTGCGTATGCAGCCTTAAGGGCTTCAAGCTCTGTGATAACTTCTTGCGTAAGAACCTCAGAATCTCTCAACAACAACTCTAGATAACTAATAACTTTACGGATATCGGCAACTTCACCATTAATTTTATCAAGTTCAAGCGAAGTCAAACGCTGCAAGCGCATATCAAGAATTGCTTTAGCCTGCACTTCAGAAAAACCAAACGATTGACGCAACGCATCAGATGCATCTTGTCCCGTCTTAGAAGCCCGAATAAGAGCAACAATTTCATCGATACTCTCAAGCGCCTTAATTAAACCAATCAACAAGTGCTCTCGCTGACGATTTTTCTCGAGATCAAACTCAGAACGTCTTCGAATAACTTCTTGGCGGTGAATTAAGAACTGCTCAATCATCTCACGCAAGGTAAAAATGTGTGGACTGTTATCGAGCAATGCTAAAAGCATGATTGAATGGGAAACTTGGAGCGACGTATGCTTATACAGCTGGTTAAGAACAACCTGAGGAATATCACCTCGACGGATATCAATAACAACACGAATACCATCGCGGTTAGATTCATCACGAATGTTGGTAATTCCGTCAACCACTTTTTCTTTTACAAGATCAGCAATTTTTTCGATTAAATCGGCTTTATTAACCTGGAAAGGAATCTCTTTAATAATCAAGACGCTTTTTGAACCAGATTCTTCTATATCAACAACAGCACGAACAACAACGTTGCCATGACCTGTTTTATATGCCTTGATAACGCCCGCACGGCCACAAATAATACCGCCCGTTGGAAAATCGGGTGCTGGAATAATAGAGAAAAGCTCTTCGTCACTGATTAAAGGATTTTTAAGAATCGCTAAGCAGCCATCTACAACTTCACCCAAATTATGCGGCGGAATAGATGTTGCCATACCAACGGCAATACCATTAGAACCATTAACCAATAATGTAGGAAGTTTGCTTGGGAGCAATGTTGGCTCGAGCTTAGATTCATCATAGTTTGATTGAAATTGAACCGTTTGCTTATCAATATCCGCCAAGAGCTCGCGTGAAATACGCGCCATACGGACTTCTGTGTATCGGTGCGCAGCGGCATTATCACCGTCAATCGAACCCCAGTTTCCTTGACCATCGAGCAGCGGATATCGCTTAGAAAAATCCTGTGCAAGACCTACCATCGCTTGATAAATAGGCGCATCACCATGTGGGTGATAGTTACCAATTACTTCCCCAACAACCGTTGCAGATTTACGATAGGCCTTTTCATTAACAAGCCCAAGCGTATGCATTGCATACAAGATACGTCGGTGAACAGGCTTCAAACCATCTCGAACGTCAGGAAGCGCCCGACTAACAATGACAGACATTGCGTAATCAAGAAATGAGCTCTTAAGCTCCCGCTCAATAGAAAGCGGAACAATCGAATGCCCAGCGCCCAGCTCCGATGGCTTTTTCAGCTCTTCAGACACGCTCAACCCCTCCCACAAAAAACTAATGAATTTATAAAATTTTCGTCATAAAAATACGCCCCTAGAAGATACTATGAGACCCGCCGAAAGACAAGAACAGCCACGGCGCGCATCAAACCTCTCTAAGAGAGAAAAACCTTGGTTTCTAAATAATAAACACACTCAAAAACTGAAAGTATTATTGATGTGCCACCGCCCCATAGACGTCCATGATAGCTCCCGAAAGAACTTCAACGCGCAGCCCACCTGATGAATTAAAGATCATCGCTTCGGCATCAACCGTTCCTTCACTTTGCAAGCGAACCTTATCGTTTATCACAACGATGCCCGATTGCAGATTTGGTGAAGTATGTGTGCCATAGAATGTGCAACCGTTCAAGTACAAACGAGACGTCATATCAGCCATTGTAAGCTGATTTTTAGAAGCAACACCCCCTACAGCCCCAAGGCCCGAAGAATCATAACTAAACGTTATATTTCTATCGAATAACAATGTTGAGGCAGATTGAATAGCAAGCGTTCCATTAGATGAGAATGCAAACGTATAACCAGCTCCCTTAACAGAAACGTCATTATAAATATTAATACTTCCGGCCGTTAGCGTGTAATGAGCCGTCAAGTTAAGATCAACATTCTTAAGATTAATAACCCCTGAAGAGTCAACACAGCGCATAAGATTAGACGATGCAATATACGATGGAACAGTAGCATAAGAATCTGCACCTGTATCACGCGCAACTTCACCTTTTAACCCCATAATATGAGCATCTTCAATAGAAAGCCTTACAGGTGAACCACTATCACCAGCACCAACAGAAATCCCAATCTTGTTACCCACAGGAAGAGTGGCTAAATTAAGACGCTTACCATTTCCATGAATAACAGACTCTGTTGATTGCCCTGTAAACGACCACGTCATAGCTAAATCTTCATCTGCGGCAAGCTCAATAATCACACCATTACCAAAAATTAATGAAGCCCCCGCTCCCAACAAAACAGCCGCTGAACTAAAATCTTTAAGAACAACGTTTTGCAACGTAACGGTCTTGCTTGCCCCAACCATAAGAGTTCCAGCCTGTGCGGCACCACGAGCAAAGCACATTGCATAACCGCCACCATCCCACGTCAAGCTAGATGCACTGTTTCCGCGAAAATTAAGGATACGATTATTTCCATCAAACGCTTCATCGCGAACCTGCTGATAAAATGGATTATCAACGCTCAACACAAACCCATATGAAGTTCCACTCGGCCTCGTCATAAGCCGACCATTATTCACACTAATTAATTGCACCCCATCAGGAACAATAGGAACAATTGGCTTAAGATCAAGCAAGCCCAACGTATCGTACTCAACCGTTGTACCATCAATTACAGCAATCGACGTTCCACCAATAGTAAGAACGTTAGTCCCCGTAACAATCATTGAGTTTGCACCATGAAAGTAAAGATTGCCCTGCGTAAAAGTATACGCACCCGAAAAATGCAACACTGCATTAGAAAGCGATAGCGTTGAATTAGAATCACACATCACAATTGTGCCTTGCCCATCAGCTAAGCCTTTAATAACAACATCTGTTACCTCAAGCCCAACACCAGCCTGAACAATTAATTTGCCACCATTGCTCACGTCTAAAACGTTACCATTTCCCTGCAAAACAGCCGTACTGTTATTGGGCCCAAAATACCAATCACCCGTAAGCGTTAGTTGCGCATTAAGCGTCATATCCGTTGCACTTAAGAACGATAACGAACCACCCCAAACAGATGGTTTTCCCGGAAAATGCAACGTCTGGCTATTGATATCAACAATCCCTGTTCCATGAAGCATGACATCATCACCAATAGACAACGTATCTTCAAGCCGAATCTTCCCACCATTCATCACCACATCATGATTAAGCTTGTTTTGAATAGAAAATTTAAGCTCAGAACTGCGATCTTCCAAAACAATAGGCTGCGAAAACTTAGGAGTCCCTTCAACAAGGTTATCCGAACCTGAAACATGCAGCCCATCAAAAACCATTCCAGGCTGAGCCCTCATCTGAGATGAACCCTGCAAAGCAACGCGCCCATTATTGGAGGCATCAAACATGCCGCTCCATGTTGCACTAGATCCATTGCGCGCAATAATTCCAGAAGAAAAAACAATAGGAGCTCCCACCAGCTGCTCCACAATAGAATCTGTAATCTCTAAAGTTCCGTTAAAATCTGCAATAGGAGTACGAAGAACCAATCTGGCAGCAGGATCTACAATACGCAGTCTCGAATCTGGCCCCTCAAAATAAAATCGAGAGAACACAGGCGACGCCATACAAAAAACTACAAAAAGCAAGATCGACATCAAAACAATGCGCATAATCCAAGATGCTCCGCACCTACCAAAATGGCCGAAGTCACCGAGAACCTATTGAGAGACACGCCCCACAGTCAACACATCAACAGAAGTAAACTGTAATTGCAGCTCACCAAAGAACACAGGCGATGCTTTATTAAAACAAAAGAAAACCACAGAAATCTTTTTTATAAATTCGCTAACGTTCAAACGCGGCAGAATCAAAAATACAATATGAAAAAAATAACGTATAAAGACGCAAGAAGAAAAAGGATAATACCCCCCCTATAAAAACTGCATAACATGCACCCACAAGAGCATGTCGACAGATTTAAGCCCCCCAGCCAACCCATCTACAGCGCGTTCAGTAACCATATAGAACAGGCATCGCAAAAATCAACACCTGAAACAAATGTGATTAAAAACGATTCAACACCTCAGCTTTTTTAGTGAAAATCCACATATTAGCCATAGACAATCATACCCGCAATATCAAGCGTAGCTCCAAGCTGCACACGAACATCCATGTCATTCCCAATTCGCATGCCACCCGAGGCCACTGTCGACGTTGATTTTAATGATGAAACCCCGCCAATAACAGCAGTTCCATTATGCAATGCAAGTCCAGATGAACCTGATTGCAACGTAGCGTTTTGCAAAAATAACCGAGCCGTAGGGTCTTCAAAAACAAACCCAGATGGATTATGCAGCGAATCATACGCCAAAACAACCGTAGAATCGACATACAATTGAGCCCCGCGGTGAATAGTCATAGTTCCCGTTGACGTAAATGAGAATGTTTTACCAGAGCCCACAAGAAGAACATCATTATAAATATCAAGACAACCACTAGAAAAAACAACATCATCATCCAATTGAAGCGTCGATGAGTACAACTGAATGCCAGCATCAAGCGCATTGCCAAATAACTGCGCCCCCGAAAGCCCCACAATGTTAGTATTAACAATTTTCAAATTGCCGCCCGAATTCACACCAATTCGAGCATTTGGAGAAAGTCTAAAATCTAATTTTTTATATCTTCCATCAATCACCGCATTTCCCGAAAATTGCCATAAATTCGGCAAAACACAGTCATCTAAAAGCTGCAAGACAACGCCATCACCAAAAACAATCGATGAATTAACACCCAAGCAAATATGCTCTGGCGCAAAATCCCTCAGAACCATATTTTTCAAAACCACCGCTTTGCCATCGGGCACAACAATAACATCCGATCGCGAACGAGGCATCTGCATAACAAATCCAGAACCATCAAGCTCCAAGCTA
>JBEITS010000084.1:0-4718 GCA_040374805.1 Campylobacterota bacterium
AAGAACGGGAAGATTGTGGTATTAATAATGCGATTAAGCGTTGTCAGTCTGAGATAATGCCGACAATTTCATTCGAAAATAACAGTAAGACAATGTCGTTTTTTCAACAACCTATTCAGCAAAGAGGTATAGAAATAGACCCAGCTTTTAGCTTATTTAAGCTACTCCTTGAAAAATTGTTTTTTAAGCGTGCTTATATTTCTCCCCAAACGATGGCCAAGCTTTCTCCTAAATTGCGCCAAGAAATCTTAGACCTGAATGAGCAAGAAAGGGTGGTTGCAGCCCTGAACCTTACCGATTTCAATGCCAATTTATTGTGGCTGGTATGTACTAAAAAATCGACAGCGCTAGAAGTTTGAATGATTGCACGGCCGCCTGTTTCTGTATCTTCATAATCTTCAGAACTTTAATTAAGAAAATCAAAACATAGAACCGAAGGGGATGGAGGCACTTGATTTTTAGGAAAATATAGGGCGACTGATAATCGAGCTTATGTCAAATTAAAAGGGTGCAAATTTATAACAAAATAAGAACAAATCGAAACTCAAATAAAAAATCGAAAGGAAAAAATGATTTTTATCTATATTTCTATGTTCAAAAACTTTACAAAATTTCAAAGACATTAAGACATTCGGATAATACAAAAGAATTATTAAGGCCATATAAATTAAAGGGGGAAATTATTTATTCGGCCTTTACAAAACAAAACCGTGCGCTCGCTCGCCTTTGTTCTTCTACACGTGCGCTTTGCGCTTTGTGTATCGAACATGGCGAGACAAACGCGCACAACAACGTAGAACAACACTCTCTTTCATGCAACGTCATGCATTTTTATGTTTTCTCAACCAATCGCACGAAAAACTTGCTTGTCAAAATCAACGTTTATTCATTTTTATATATACAGATCAAAAAAGACCTCAGGCGCAACTCAACGTAAATTTGACCCTTATCGGCCAAAAAGGAACAAGGTGTGGCTTGCTCTAAAAAAAATGGGAGTATTTTGCGTATTTTTACATAAAACCCCCGGACGAATTAACGGCCGAGGGCTAAGGAGAAAGGAAGAGTATTTAGTAAAAATAACCAAGTAACTCAACCAAGATTTAAACTACAAAAGCTTGTTGAAAAATCAAGTTAAAATCGCTCTTTATTCACAAACCAATTGAACGTCTAAAACCTCGCCCAACTTAATGTGCTGAAAATTGGGGGTCCAATCGGTGGGGAATCTAACCGCAAAGGGCGTGGTCATAATAATTTGGCAGCCAGAGTCACGCAGAATTTCTAAAACTTGCTGAACGCGCTTGGCATCAAAATCTGTAATAAAATCATCGATGAGCATAATTGCATTTCCTCGCCCAACAAGATGGGTAACGGCAATTTTAAGAAGTAAAATCGCCAGTTTTTGTTGTCCGCGAGAAGCAAATCGCCGCATAGATTTTTCTGTTAGATCAACCTCAAAATCATCCAGATGCAACCCCCACGTTCCTCGTCCCTGTGTTACTTCAAGATGCATTATTGTGTCTTTATAGCGATCCCAAAAATCATCAAACGATTCGGATACATCTATGTGAGCGGGTTCGTATTTAAGAGACACAGAAAGATTATCCAGAGGACAATATTTGGTCAGCAAATCATTGGCGACAATATTTAAACGAGAAAGCAATTCATTAAAATGCTTAATTTCAATAATTGAAGCTTCCCAAAGCGTGCGCGTCCAAACATTCAGTTGATGAAGTTGTTGCAAAGACAGGCTTCCACCACCACGCTTAAAACCGAATAATAATGCATTCCGCTGATTAACGGTTCGGCGATATGTCCGCATACGCTCCACAAATGTTGGGTCGAGCAAAATCTGTGTTTGTCCCAAAAAGGTTCGTCGTAATTGAGGAGCTCCACGAATTAGATCTATATCACCTTCGGTCACGCCAATTACACGAAGAATCTGAAGCACGTCTTTATGTGTTTTAATGGCTTTACCATCAAGTTTTACAACTTTGCGCTCGCCATCGCACCCCACAGAAATTGTGTGGCGTTGCAAAAGATACGAATCGGTAATGCCAACTTCGATAAAGAAATGATCTTGTCCAAATGCAACAAGATCTAAGGTGTGCGATGTGCGAAATGATTTAAGGTGACAGGCGTAATACACAGCCTCGAGCAAGGTTGTTTTACCCGATCCATTAGGCCCCTCAATCATCACAAATTGCGCGTCTTCATTAAAAACATGTCGACCATCGGAAGCAAAGTTACGTAAAGAAGTAATTCTAAGCGAGCAAACCTGCAGCATATCTTTTACTTACTATCGCGAGAAACCGGCATTACAACATAGGTGTATTCGTGGTCTTTGCCATGAGAAGTAATAACTAAGGGCGAGCGTTTATCTCTGATAGAACACGTCACCATGTCATCGGTAATTGCCAAAAGACCGGTAAGAATGTAGGGAGAAAAGAACGCTGTATCGAGCGCAAATTCATCCATTGCCTCAAGCGCAACATGCTGCTGCAATGAGCCAATGTCTTTGTTCTCAAGCGAAAGTTCACACCCTTTTTGAGAGAAAGAAAATTGAGATGAAATAAATTGGCCCGCAAGCAATGCGCCTGCGCGTCTTAGCGCTTTAACAAAAGCGTCTTTATTAATTCTAAATTTTTTAAAATTACTTTGCGCGAGAATACCTTTGTAAGCAGGAAACGGATCATTCAACAAGCGCGTAAAAAAGTTGAAGTGAGCGCCCGAGAAAACCAACTGTCCCGAGCAGGTTCCAATAAAAATAGCGTCAGTTGTTTGTTCAAGTAATTTTTTGACTTCAAGAAGCGCACGACGCGGGATAAGCCATTGAGCAGCTTCCGGAAGCGTGTAGTGCGTTGTTGTTACATGCGCCAATGAATGACCATCGGTTCCTACAAACGAAATACCGTTAGGCCCCGCTTCAAATAAAAGTCCATTGAGTGCCCGGTTAGCGTTGTTTTGTGGAACAACAATCCCAACTTTATCAAACAAACTGAGTAAAAATGGTCTCTCGCAGTGCATGATATTTTCGATGCGCTCTGGGAATGCAGGAAAATCTGTTGCTTCGCGCACGGCAAGCGTAAAAGAAACGCCTTCACCTGCGGTGAGTTGAATGCCAGAATCTAAAAACGTAAATCCAAGCGTTCCACTTAATTCACGAACAATTTCGTAAATTCGTCGACCTGAAATCAGAAATGATCTACTTTCAGCCAACGTGCTTTCAATAGAAATACTCGACTGCAAGCTAATCTCTAAATCAGTCGCCTTAAGAATAAGTTCTTTGTAACTTACTTGAAAAAGGATCGATTCTGTAACATCAAGGGGGGAGCGTTTTGAGCAAATAGGCTGCATAGCGCTTAAGTGTGAAAGAAGAGCATCCCGCTCGAGAGAGAAAGAGTAATTCATGGTCCGAAATTTAGTACCTAGCGTAGTTGGGCGCCTAAAAAATGACATCTTGCGCACAGATAGAGCAACTTATTAAGTCTACTTCAGATTGCAAAAACCCGAAAGATCCAAACCTGTAAAATACCTATTTTCTCGGATGCGCTTTTGCATAAGCCTCACGCAATGCAGTTCTATCAATGTGTGTATAAACTTCAACCGTTTCGATGGATTCATGTCCTAAAAAGACTTGTAAACTACGAAGATCAACACCACGGCCCAGAAAATGTGTGGCTAAAGAATGGCGCAAGCTATGAGGAGAAACATCACTGTTAACGCCCGCTCTAGCTACCAGATCTTTTACAATATTCCAACATTGCTGACGCGAAAGAGACTTCTCTGTGCGTGATGAGCCAAACAACAGCTCTTCTCCCTTATGAGCAACAATATATTTTCGAACATGCTCCATAACCGCCTGAGGAACAGGAATAGACCTATGAGTGCCCCGCTTGCCTACAACTTCTATAAAACCAGTATCAAACCGAAACGAGGTGGGAGTAAGCGAAAGAAGCTCTGAAATACGAAGACCCGCTGAATATAACAAAACAACCATCAGGTAATTACGCATGCCACGCTCGGTAGTTGCCTCAGCTTTTATAAAATCAAGAAGTTGCGTAATTTCTTGTTCCGTTAAATAACGCGGAAGAAGCTGCTCTGGCTTGGGCGAAGCGATGTGCTCCATACTGTTTGTAATTGCATAACGATCGAACAAAAACGAACCAAACAAACGAAGTGAAACAACTTTGCGCGATTTGCTCGAGGGCGCTAAAAGCCGCGCATTCAACGTGCTCAGGAAAGCCAGCACGTCATTGCGCGAATACTCTTTGATATCAAGATCATTAGATTCTAAAAACATTGCAAACTGCTCAACATCGGCCATGTAAGCAGAAACACTGTTGAGCGAAAAACGACGCTCGGTAACAAGATATGTTCTGAACGCCGTGAGCGAATCATTCAACATAGAAACAAACCTCGACTTGCAGGGCCCTTTTTAAAAATTATTAAGGAGAAGAAGCTTCTACAGAAGAAAAACTATCTTCAACCTCTTCTGTAACAGGAATTCCATCAAGAAGCGTTTGCTTATGTCTAAAAGCTCTTCCTATAGCAAGAAGATACGAACTTACAGGCGTAAAAGATGACGTAATTTTAAGGGCATTTATTAAACCTTTAGGAAGCTTCAAAAGATACTTTACATCTCCTTGAGTCACTCTAATTTTTAGCATCGTCATACAGAAAACCAGTCGAATCATCAACCATATAAATCACTGTACAGC
>JBEITS010000143.1:0-1566 GCA_040374805.1 Campylobacterota bacterium
GCGTGTTGATTGATTGATTGATTGATTGATTGATTGATTGATTGATTGCGTCTCGGCAATGAGGGGTGATGCAAGGGCCGCTAGCATAAGAAGTGCAAGGCTGCGAATGGGCGCGTTAGTAAACATTATTGCCTTCCTATGAAGTATGATTTAGAATTATTCCAATATGACCTAACTTACGTGAAGAAAGTTTTTTTGTAATTGACGTGTATGAAAAGAAGGTGAAAGATCTGAAAACCGTCTTTTTTGATGGGTTTACGAGTTCAATGCGTCCAATTTTACCTCTAAAGCAACCCGGATTTGGGTTTTATAACGAATGATTTGCGGTGGATAAGGCTGGGGCCATGAGCCTTGAGTGCTTGAATGTGCAGTGCTGTGCCGTAACCCTTGTGTTGTGTAAGTGAATACGCAGGAAATATTTGTGCGTATTCGGCAAGCATTGAGTCTCTTGTGACTTTTGCAACAATTGAGGCTGCGGCGATAGAGCTGGAGGCGGCTTCTCCCCTGATGATGGGTGTTACAAGAACTCCTTTTTCTGGCGAGGGTAGGGGCATGGCATCGATAACAAGGTGTGCAGGAGTAGGCAGGCCTTGGTTTTTGCAAAGAGCTGCAAGTTGGAAATACACCTGGCGCATCCCTGCCATGGTTGCTTGGTAAATGTTTAATGTGTCGATTGTTGTGTGGCTTATCGTGACGGTGGTGTAAATACAGTGAGATATGATCCAACTATACGCAGCAATTCGGCGCTTTTCGGAGAGCTTTTTTGAGTCGATAAGAAAGTCTGGAGCGGTGTTTTGGGGCAAGATGACGCCTGCAATTACAACGGGGCCACACAGGGGGCCGCGGCCTGCCTCGTCAATTCCTGCGATGCAGACATTGTTTTGCCATGAGTTGCGTTCATGTAAGTTTTCACATGGAATTTGCATAATTTTCTTAAACGTTGAATGCTAGAGGGGTATCTTACTACGGTACTGGACCTAGATAGAAAAAATTTGTTGATTGTTTTTTCTATTGGCCAAGTCTACATTGGGGCGACGCCTTACGTGCATGATATGCGCGTAAGATAAGTTTTTCAATCCGTAACGACTTGCGCGATATAGGATACATGAGGGAAACAATGACATCCACAGCTCTTCGCGTTAAAGAACTCTTAAAAGAGTTTGGGTGGACAACCAAAGTCTTGGCTGAAAAGACGGGTATGTCTGAAAGCTACTTGACCCACATTAAAAATGGTACTCGTCGATGGAACGAGGACGCTCTTAAAAAAATAGCAGAAGCTTTTGAAAAAAATCCTGTTGAGCTCTTTCAATATCGCGCCAAAGACCTTGCTCCACAGCAAAACCAATACCACACCGATATTGTTTCTACATATCGATCTGCTCAAGAAAAATTTGCGAGCAACATCATAAAAGTTCCTGTTCTTAAGGAAATTCCAGATGTTGCAGATCCAGAGCTTTATCGCCAAATGCAAGCGCTTTCGGGTTCCGAAAGTGTGTTTGTTCCGGTTGTTGATGCAAAAGATCCAGCAGTTTTTGCCCTTCAGGTTGAAAGCAATTCGTTGGCACC
>JBEITS010000040.1:0-8516 GCA_040374805.1 Campylobacterota bacterium
CATAGCTGTATTTAAGCAAAGTGTAGGCGCGTACGAAGGTGAATTATTTTACGAAAATGTTCCAACACGTATCACCAACCCGCTACCACCCCTTAAAACCGTGTACGATGCGAGCTACCCAACATTTGACGTAAGCTCTTTCAAGATCCCTGCTGCAGCTCCAATTGCTCTTATTGGCATTCCGGGATTCGGAGCAATTTCTGCATTGATACAAGCAGGTAAATTGAACGGAAATGAAGATAACGCTCAAGTAAGATTGCTCATCATACCTTTGAGTAAAGTTCCACTCATGGTATTTGAGATGACACACTATTCATCTTTTTTACAGCAACATAATTGCCTTCCAATAATAATCAACGATACAACAAGCGATAACCCAGCGTGTCCAGAGCAGAAGCCCATCAGACAGTCGGAAGAAAACTTAGCTTTTACAGCTGGCATGATTGTGGGAACCTGCATAGGGCTACACAATCTTAAATTTAACGACCCAACAACAGCCGAACCTGACATAGCATCATGCGCGACAGGACACATTGACGAACACGTTCAAGAAATTAGAAGCAACTTTACCAATCCTACGCGCCTCGTCAGATATCCTACGCTGGATAAACAATGGAACGCCATTGGGGACGAGAAAACAGCAACAACAGAGGTTATTGTCCTTCCCGTATCTTCATTTCTTAGCTGGCTTCTTTCCACCACCGACGAAGAAGCAATGGTTAACCAACTTATGTTGGGAAAAAAGACACACCTTGATTTCTGTAGTGTTCCTGCGCGATTACCCAACATCACAAAATCAATCGTATGCATCATCAATGACTTTGCAAATCCCTACGTCCTGCAAGACGATCTGACAACACCTGCCATTAGAATGACAATCTCAAACGCCGCAAACTTCAGACAAGATGGTCACAGCAGAAGGTTTGATGACTTTTTCATAACATTAGAGCCAACTTCACATTTCTCTACGCCAAATATCCACTACATCGCATCCGAAGATCTTGATGGGCACGATTCCTCGTTGGCAGATGAAGAAAATGATACAAACAATACCGTAAAAGTGTTTACTCCGAGCGCAGCAGTAACAAACACCCTTCGGTCTTCTTACCAAGCTGCCGCAAACTACGTTGAACGCCTTCTTGCGCCTCGAGAATACTCTGATGCAGCCGCATCTGTTATTGCAGGTATGGACGATTTCGCAGAATTTGATGTAACAGCTGCCACGGCAGAAACATCGCGGCAACACGCAGCTAACAAAGCTGCAATTGCATGGGCCACCCATGAATCTGAAGCCTCTGATTTCAAACGATTTGAGCTTGATATTCTTGCCGCATTAAAAGTTCTGGACCATGGAATTAAAAAAGGCTACATGCGCACCTCTCCCACACAAGATCTCAGTTATTTAACGCAAAACCTCAACGGCCCACAAGTGCGTGATGAATACCGCCTTATCTTTGCAGCACACGACCAGATCGGTTCCATAACCGAACGAACCCAACTCAACACTTCATGCGCCAACAATGGTTGGCAACTTGTTGTATTTGGCAAAACATCGCTCACACACAATAACAACAGATTTTTTGTAAACATGTACCATGACGCAACTAGCGGAAAATATGTTGTAAGCACACACCCAAATGCTAATTCAAGCAAATTCACTGAATACCAAGATGCCATAATAAAAATTGCACAAACATTAAAAAACAATCGGCGCCAAATGACAGATGACTTCTCAGAAGAAAGTTCATGGAGATATAGAGATTCAAGCACGACCACGGCTGGTGCTGGTGCTGGAACTGGTGCTGGAACTGGTGCTGGTTCAAGCGCGCCAATGCTACGAAGAGCAGAGCCCACTACTGCTCTGATAGCAGAACAGACAGCGGCAAAAAACGCATTTGATCTTTTAGATCTTAGAGAAACAGCAAAATTCTTCTCAAAAATTAAGCAGTCATTGATTCCTGCTTATATCGCAAGTGCTAAGATTGCGTGCCTTGAAGTCAACAATCTGACTGACCCAAACAATAAATCATTCATCGAGCAACATAGAATAGCCCATAGAACATGTGTTGCATTCTCCAATAATAATGAAAGCGAAATAAGAACCTTCTTTGAGCGGTTGCATGCCGACTACTGCAATAATGTTTTTATTGTCCATGGTTACGAACATTCAAAAGCGTTACATGACACAGTAACCATCTTCAAATACGTTTATGAAAATTACACTGAATTCATAGTGGACCGACATGTAACACAATCTAAAGGGAGACTCATTCAAGAACACATTTCACTACAAAAATTTAAAGATATTTTGTTAACACCGTTACCACCGGTATCCGTATAGTTTTTCTCAAGAGAGGGGTGCTTAAAAACGCCCCTCTTTTTTTATTTTTGCTCCATACCAATTTTACCCTGCCCAAAACAACATCTTTTAGGTACGTTAAAGCGTAGCCAAGCAAGCTCTCGCCCAGAAAAATTCAACCATGAATAACATTGCAACAATCAAACAAATGCTCCAAAACACAGCACACGAGCAAGGCAAAAACAATGCACGCTTCTTTAAAACAGGAGAAGGCGAATACTCGGCGGGCGATAAGTTTATGGGTGTTTCTGTTCCCAGCATGCGCCTTCTGGCCAAAGATTTTTACCATCTCACGCTCAATGAAATCCAAGAACTCTTGGCATCTGACTTCAATGAAGAACGTTTTTTCGCCCTCATTATTTTGGTTCAACAATACATCCGCCGCCTCCCTAACGGGCTCAAGCGAGACGAAGAAAAAGCCCCTTCAAAACAAACACTCTATGAGTTTTATCTGGCCAACCTCCACCGCGTAAACAACTGGAACCTTGTTGATGCGTCTGCCCACCTGATTGTAGGAGCGCATCTACTTAAGGCCGATAAGCAAAAACTTCTCGATCTTGCAACATCGACAAACATGTGGGAGCGCCGTGTTGCCATAGTTGCAACCTGGTATTTCATTCGTAACAACAAGCTTGAATGGACCTTTAAAATCGCAAAAATGCTGCTCAACGATGAGCACGATTTAATTCACAAAGCCGTTGGATGGATGCTGCGCGAAGCAGGAAAAAAAGATCCTATAGAACTCGTAACATTTCTTGATTTACACGCAAAAAAAATGCCTCGAACAATGCTGCGCTACGCACTAGAAAAACTCCCCGAGGCACAACGCAAAGCATACCTCAAGCGATAGCTGCTTACGTTTTTAGCAAAGGCACGATAGAGTGAATATGAAGCCCTTACAGCACTTCATATTCATGAGTAGCACATGGTATTTTCTCTAAAACCAGTCTTTCTTCTTTCAATTGCCTTAGCTTCAACGCTCGCAACAACTGCACCCAAGCGCTTACGATCTGATGACGATGATACAACAGAAAAACACGCCTCAGCACAAGCAGGTGCGGGCGAAGGCTCAAGCTCAAAAAAACACGCTGCCGATGAAGAACATAAGCCACCTACAGACCACTACACGTCGTCGTGGCCGGAATACATTTTGCACGATCCACTAACCCAAAGTGACCGCAACACATTGCTCCAACAAACACTGCTTGCTCCCTTTGCTAAAAAGAAAATCTCACGCGCCGAACATGCAACAATCTTTGCACGAGGACTCGTTCCCCCACTCATCAAAGAAAACGAAGCTGGCACCGATGAACTGTACACAGAGCTAGGCGTTTTCCACCCTTGCATGGAAGGGACTGTGTTACGCGCACTTCGCGAATGCATGATTGATGAAAGTGCTTCGCTCGAAGAAAAAAGAGAAAAACTCAACGCTCAAATCTTAGAAATTGACAACGCCCGCAAAGCGCTTGGAAGTTATATCGAGACTATGTCGGGAGCCCCCTCTAAAAAAGATAGGGAAGATGCCGCAAAGCGCGGCACTGCTCTCTGCAGAAGAATCTTTGAAGGCGACAAAGATTTTAAATCATTCAAAGCTTATTTTCCCGCCTTTGACGCTCGAACACGTGAACTGCATGCTACCCTTATGCGACTCCAAGAAACTTCATAACACAACCCCCTTAAATCTTCATCTCAAAAGCCTCTCACACAAAATGAGAGGCTTTTTTATTAAAATGATTATCCTAATAAACCACACAATAAACATTCATCAACCACATGCGCTATGCCAGAAAAAACAACGTCATTCGCAGAAGTTATAGAAAGCTCCCTCAGCACTGTTTCTGCGATCTGCTGGGACGAAAATAACCTTCCCCCGTTTGGATCTATCGTAAAAATTTCTTATGCTGCGGTGGAATCGTACGGGATTATTACCAACATTATTACAGCTTCGGCCGATAGCAGCAGAACACCCTACGCTTTTAAGCAAAGCCTTGAAGAGCTGCACCGCAACCAACCACAAATTTTTGCCTTCATTCAAACAACCTGTACCATCGCCCTCACGTGGCACTCAGAACATAAAAACACCTTTCTTTCATCCCTCCCCGTTCCACACCCTGCACCTTTGCACGCGTGGGTTGCATGCGCACCTACACAAATGTCTGCCCAAGCACTCACTAATTCAGTATTGCTTGAGGCAATCACCGAGAAATTGGACCCCGCACTGGTGGATGACTGCCTGATTGCCATCGCAACCAAGGCCGCACAAAACAACATGATTACACACGACGAATTGATTGGATTTATTGAAAAATATTCACAAGAAATTAACAATGACCTGCGACGAGCAAAGCGTTTTTTGCAACACATGGAACGCATCCTGAAGAACACACGGAAAACTGCATGAAAACGATTCTTGTTACGGGCGCCGCTGGTTATATTGGCTCACACATTTCACTACTTTTTGCACAAAACAATTTTCGTGTTGTAGGAATCGATTTTCTTCCCCATGCGGCGCTTTCGCAGCATCCCGGAATTATTATGCTCCAAGGCAACTGCGCCGACGCAAAATTTGTCGACTCTGTTTGCAAAAAATACCTCGTACACGCCATAGCCCACTGCGCATCGTTTATTGAAGTAGGTGAATCTGTTACAAATCCCGATGTGTACTACCAAAACAACGTTAAAACCGCGCAAACAATGCTCAATGCTGCACGCAAGCACTACATCCAAAATTTCATTTTCTCTTCAAGCTGCGCTGTGTACGGAACACCTCAATACTTACCTCTCAACGAATCTCACCCCACCAAACCCATCAGCCCCTATGGAAAAACCAAACGCGTTATTGAATGGATGATGGAAGATTTTTCGCATGCCTACGGACTAAAAACCGTAGCTCTTAGATTTTTTAATGCAGCAGGAAGCTGCTACGAATTTGGGCTTGGCGAAAGCCACGTCCCCGAAAGCCATCTGATTCCACGGCTTATTTCAGCAGCGCTCCACAAGCGCCCCATCGAGATCTTTGGAACAGATTACCCAACGCCCGATGGAACGTGCATCAGAGATTTTGTAAGCGTTACCGATATTGCACAAGCTCACCTCCTCACACTGCACTATCTTGAGCAAGGCGGAAACTCCACCGCAATTAATCTTGGAAGCGCGCGCGGCTATTCGATCGCCCAAATTATCGCCGAACTTGAATTCTTGCTTCAAACACAGATTTCAACAGTCAACCACCCGCGCCGAGCTGGTGACCCTGCAATTCTTATTGCAGATCCTACCCGCGCCCAAGAAATTCTTGGCTGGCAAACCACAGAAAATATAAAAACCATTCTGCAACAAGCCCTTGCATGGCATTGCCGAAAACAACCTGCTATACAGGTAACGAGAGCAATTCTTTGATAAGATCTGCTGGCTTTAAAAGCCAAAATTCCACACCAAATGTAAAGCGCACCTTACATTTAGCATATAGGTATAGATTTTTTAATATCGCTAAATTCGCCTAAAATGCTTCTCGATATCGTTTTTTGGAATACGCCAGGTTGTGGGGCGGCCATGAATGCACATGTGCCTGTTTTCAACGGTCTGAAGATCTGCAAGAAGTGTGTTCATCTCCAGAACAGAAAGAACATCTCCAGCTTTTACAGCAGCTTTACACGCTGCGTGAGAATGAATGTGCTCATAAATCTTGGTTCTAATTTCCTGAGAACTTAGGTTTTTATCTTCCAAAAGCATCACCGCCAGCTCCGAGAAGAAATCCTGAAAATTCACGCGAGCTGAATCTACCAAGAATGAAAAAACTCTTATCTTTCCAGGACCAAATTGCTCAAACGAAATGCCACGACCTGCAAAAAACTCTTGCGCCTGGGCAAGCGCCTGGCACTGCTCATCAGGCAGCGCAACAACGGCTGGAAACAAAAGCTCAACGCTTGCAGCATCCTCAAACCCCGCCTTCATACGTTCATACAAAATGCGTTCGTGCGCCGCATGCTGGTCCACCAGCACAAAGCAGTCGCGCTCATCAACCAGAATGTAGGTATTAAAAAGCTGCCCACACACACGGCCCGCAGGTTCTGCATATTTTTGGGGAATATCGTCAAAAAGTCGTTGTTGAACCGGCTGTTCTTGAACAACAAAGGGGATTTGTTGAATACGTGGAGCTTGCACAAAAGCTGGCGCAGCATCGACAGTTTTTGTAGCAAATTCCGCAAAAGAAACTGGGGCGCGGGAAGCAAAACGCGGCATAAACGTAGGCAATGTTTGTGGCTCAATCACCTCAGGCTTTGGCACAAACACTTCAGCTGAAGACCGCACATCGTGTAAAAAATCTTGAGTTCGCACAAGCGGGGCAACCGAGACTTCAAGTGCTGCTTTTATAGCCTCAGCAATTGCAGATTCCACCCTGCCGGGTGAAATAAACGCAACCTCTTCTTTACGCGGATGAACGTTCACATCAACACGTTCTTGAGAAAGTGTGATAAAAACGACCGCCATAGGAAATTTGCCATCGGGCAAACTGTGGGCATATCCCTTGAGTACAGCCTTCATTAGATTTGAATTTTTAACCCAACGGCCATTCACAAAAAGCAGAATATCAGCGCGATTATAACGCTGAACTGCGGGACGAGAGATAACCCCCCGCACAGAACATTCAAGGCCCACAGCCTGTCCAGTATCAAAATCCAACATGTGCTGCGCATGATGCCCTTCCCATATTTGCCGAGAGCGATCCAAAACACTCTCAACCGCCGGAGCATTCAGCACCACGTGGCCATCGCGATACAAAGTAAAATGAATCTGCGGCATAGAAAACGCCACGGCCTGAACCAAATCGTAGAGCTGGTTCCACTCTGTTTCATCTTTTTTAAGAAATTTTAGGCGAACAGGAACAGAACAAAAAAGGTCGCGAATAGAAAAATCGCATCCCGCCTGAGCAACCGTTGCTTCAACGCGCTCAATGTGCCCGGCATTACACTCAACTTTCGTTGCCTGGTCTTCATGCCCCAATTGGGCTGTAACAAGCGTTGCGCGGCTGACCGAAGCAATACTTGCAAGCGCCTCACCGCGAAACCCGTACGAAGAAATAGAAATCAAATCATCAACAGAGCAAATCTTAGACGTTGCATGCGGCACAAACGCCATCAGGGCGTCAGCTTTGCTCATCCCACAACCATTATCAACAACACGAATAAGCTTTTTACCCGCCTGCTCAATAAAAATTGAGATAATCGTAGCGCCGGCATCAATCGAATTCTCAAGCAATTCCTTAAGAACACTCGCTGGCCGCTCAACAACCTCACCCGCAGCAATTTTCTGAATTTCTTCTTGCGGCAAACGCCGTATTTTTGATTCTTGTTCCATTAAAAAATTCGCAAAACACCTAAAGGTCATGCAAAAAAGTGTACAGGGAAGGAACAAAAAAGTCAGACTTTAAAAGCATTATTGAGGAATTGGAACAACTGAATCAGGAACATACACTTCCAACCTTCCAGCAAGCCCTTTTGGCCTAGTTGCCCCACGAATCTTTAAAGCACCATCCACAAAACCTATTGTTCCCGGAGTTTTAGGAAAATTTGCAACAGAATACGTCGGATAATGTACATGTGCAAAAGCCACCCCATCGCACGGTACACCAACACGCATAAGAGGCGCCGAGGCAGATGAATAATTATCTAATTCTGGATATGCAACAATACCAGGTCTTCTGCCATCTTCAATTCGAGCAGCAACAATAGGTGTTGTCGGAACATCTTGAACACCTTGTCCCGAAACAAGGGCCAAGACCAAACATTGTGAGCCCTCATCACGCAGGGCAAAAGTATAATGTTGAGGTACCGGAGCGTGCTTTGTACATTCTTGCCCCAGACGGATAAGATAATTTTCAATTCCGCTGCCAGGCGAGCATAGAGCACGAAGTGCCGAAATATCTTGTTGTTTTTCTTCAAGAATACCCTCTGTAGCTCGCATTAAATCATACATTCCCGCAAAATAAGCAACATCCCATTTGCTCTGCTCATCATGCATAGCAAGAGATAAAAACCACGCCATCTCATCTCTTGTAATATTTTTTAGAAAAGATTGTTGAATAACCACACTTATATTACCAGACCAACAAGCCAAATCCGTACGATAAGCTGAATATGCACGCGCAGAAAGAATAACG